>DATLXT010000308.1:0-8385 GCA_035575475.1 Gemmatimonadales bacterium
CCCGCCGGGTCTTTCGGCGCATGAAGTCCATCAGGATGAACTGGCCCAGGGTCATGGTGTTCGTGAAGTAGGCCTTGCCGCGGCAGATGGCCGAGACCTTCTTCACGAATTCGACGAGACTCCGGTCCCGCGCCAGCATGAAGGTGTTGATGAGAATCCCGGCTCGCCGGCAGTTGGCCACCTCCCGGTAGGTGGCCTGGAGAATCTGGGGGTCGAGCCCCATGGAGTTCACGTAGATCCGGCCGTCGGGCAGCGTGAGGGCCGAGGGCTTCCCATCGGTGATCATGATGATCTGGCGCATGTCCTTGCGTTGCCCCAGCAGGATGCGCCGGGCCAGCTTGAGACCCTCCGCGGTATTGGTGTGGTAGGGCCCCACCTGCGCGTGGGCCAGCTGGGGGAGCGGGATCTCCTCGGCCGTGTCGTGGAACAGGACCACCCGGAGCGTGTCGCCCGGGAACTGCGTCCGGATCAGGTGGGTGAGCGCCAGCGCCACCTTCTTGGCCGGGGTGAAGCGGTCCTCCCCGTAGAGAATCATGGAGTGCGAGCAGTCGAGCATCAGCACCGTGGCCGACGAGGAGCGATACTCGGCCTGGTGCACCATCAGGTCGTCGTATTCGAGGTTGATCGGTACGCCCAGGCCCTCGCGCTCCAGCGCGTGGGTGAGCGTCGCGTTCACGTCGAGGTTCAGCGTGTCGCCGAACTCGTAGGGCTTGCTCGCCGCCTCGACTTCGACCCCCGGAGCGAGGTACTCGGTCTCGTGCGCCCCGAAGCTCGACTTGCCGATGCTGCCGAGGAGGTGCTTGAGGGTCTTGTAGCCGAGGAAGTCGATGCCCTTCTCGGTCAGCGAGAACTGCACCTCGCGCGCCGCCTCCCGGGCCATCCCGGCGGGCCCGAACAGCGGCTGCTGGGAGGACGGCATCTGCGGAGCCTGGGTGACGTTCAGGTACCCTTCTTCGATCAGCCGCTGGACGATGCGGTCGAGCAGGCGGGCCAGCTGGCGCTCGAGCTCCGCGTCCTGCTCGGCCGACCCGGTGGATTCGCCGCGCAGGACTTTCAGCATGTCGGGCGTGAGCTGGCCCGACTCCATGAGGGCCTGGAGGATGGCCTGGCGAAGCGCGTCGAGCGAGCGGTCAGGCTCATCGTAACCGAACTCCCCCCAGAAAGGGTGAGAGTACGGTCCCCCCGCGAATCCCGACTGGAGCAGGAACTCGGCCAGCTGGTCCAGCAACCCCTGGAGGTTGATGGTGTCGGCCAGCTCCGGGATGTAGCGGCTGTAGGTGGTGTAGCGCATCGCTGCCCTAACATGGCGTATACCCCCTTGCCGGCGCCAGTTGCCCGCGGTGACGAGGCCCCCGCCTCCCCGGGTGCGGGCGCGAGCCGGCGCATGCCGGCGTCGCGGCGCCGTATAACTTTCCCCTGCCATGACCGAAGCCGCCGCCGGCTGGGGGTTCGGAGCCCTCCGACATCGGAACTTTCGCCTCTTCTTCTTCGGCCAGGCCGTCTCTCTCACCGGCACCTGGATGCAGACGGTGGCGCAGGGGTGGCTGGTCCTCACGCTCACCGACTCGCCGTTCTACGTGGGGCTCGCCTCGGCGTTGGGGTCGCTGGGGGTGCTGCTCTTCACCCTCTACGCCGGGGTGGTGGCGGACCGCACCGACAAGCGGCGCGCTATCGTCATCACCCAAACCCTCCAGATGGTGCAGGCGTTCGCGCTGGCCGCGCTGGTCTGGACCGGCGTCGTGACGGTCGGGAGCGTGCTGGCCCTGGCCGCCTTCCTCGGCGTGGTGAGCGCATTCGACATCCCGTTTCGGCAATCGTTCGTGGTGGAGATGGTGGGGAAGGACGATCTCACCAACGCGATCGCGCTCAACTCGTCGGTGTTCAACGCGTCCCGGGTCGTCGGCCCGGCGCTGGCAGGGCTCGTGATCGGCAACGCGGGGGTGGCGTGGTGCTTCGCGCTCAACGGCGTGAGCTACCTCGCCGTGATCCGGAACCTCCTGGCCATGGACCTCCCCCCGCGCCGGGTGGGCCCGGCTCCGGGATCGGCGTGGGCCGGGTTGCGGGAGAGCATCGCCGCGATCCGCGGCGACCGCCGGGTCGCCACGCTGATCGTGCTGACCGCGTTGCTCAGCATCTTCGGCTTTCCGATTCTTCCGATGATGCCCGTGTTCGCCCGGGACGTGCTCCGGGTAGGCGCCGAGGGGTACGGTGCGCTGATGGCGGCGGTCGGGATCGGGGCGCTGGCGGGCGCGCTGGGCATCGCCGCCTTCAGCCGCCGCCTGCCGCGGGGCCGTCTCCAGCTGTTGGGCGGCACCGCGTTCGGCGGGCTGGTGGCGCTGTTCGCCGCGGCGCGCTCGTTTCCGGTCGCGCTCACCCTGCTCGGGCTCGCCGGGTGTGCCATGATCGTGAACAACGCGCTCACCAACACCATGCTCCAGACGCTGGTGCCCGACCACCTGCGCGGCCGGGTGATGGGGTTCTATTCGTTCATGTTCGTGGGGCTGGGGCCGGTGGGGGCGTTCCAGGCGGGCGTGTTCGCCGAGCGGTTCGGGGCGCCCTGGGCGGTCGGGGTCGGCGGGATGATTTGCGCGGTGGCGGTGGCGGTGGCGGGGTGGCGGGTGCCGGAACTACGAGAGGCGTGACCACCCCCGCCGTCCGGCTTCGGCCACGATCAGCTTCGCCGCCCCCTCGATGCCCAAACGCTCGGTGTTGAGCACCATGTCGTAGTTGGTCACCTCCTGGCGGTGGCGGCCGTAGTAGGTTTTCACGTACCGATCCCGCTGGGCATCGGTCTCCTCCACCACCTTGGCGGCGTGGGCCGGGTCCACGCCCAGCCGGGCCGCGGCCGCGCGTTCGCGCCAGGGCTTGGGGGCCACCACGTAGACGTGCAGCGCGTTTTCGCGCTGGGCGAGGATGGCCTGGGCTCCCCGGCCCACGAGCACCGCCCGGCCCTCTTGGGCCGCCTCGGCGATCACCCGCTCGGTCATCTTCACGATGGTGGCCTCGTCGGCGTCCACCGGCGGCACCCCGCCGGCCGCGCCGCCGGCCAGAAACATCTCCGGCGACGCCACCGCCAGCGTGCGCGCCAGCCGCTCGAGCAGGCCAGGGGCGCGTTCCTCCCGTTGGGCCACCTCGTCGGGGGGGAGCCCGGCGCGCCGGGCCACTTCGTCCACGAACGCGTTGTCGATCAGCGTCCACCCCAGCTCCTCGGCGACTCGGCGCGCGACCTCGGAGCCGCCGGAGCCGTACTGGCGGGTCACCGTAATCAGAGGGGCGGGCATTCACGGCTGGCGCAGATTGCGCCGCAATTCGCCGAGGTTGAGCACCGGGAGCCCGCCCTCGGTGGGGACGAGCAACACCAGGTTGTTCGAGGTGCGCATCTGCTCCAGGACTTCGAGATACTGCTTGGTGAGCGCTTCGGGGGTCAGGGTCTGATTGAGGAGGCGCTGCTGCTCGGCCTGGAGCCGCGCCACCTCCACCCGATGCCGCTCGGTTTGAATCTGCTGCTCCTGGGCGATCTTGTTGTTGATCGCCTGGACCACTTGGGGCGGCGGCTGGAGGTCGCGCAGAAAGAAGGCGGTGACGCTGGCGATCCGGAAGGGGTCGCCCCCGGCCCGCGGGCGGGTCACCAGCGCCGAGTCCACCTCGCGCTCCATCACGGCGGCGATGATGTTGCGCTGGGCGATGTCGTTGATGGAGAACTGGACCATGCCGTCCCGCACGCCGTTGCGAATGGCGTTGCGGACGGCGTTGTGGATCTGAGCTTCGTTGCCGATCTCGGTAAAGATGCGGGGTGCCTGCCGGGGATCGATCTGCCAGCGGAGCGCCACCTCCACCGCCATCCCCATCTGTTCGCTGGAGAGCGCCGCGATCTGCTCGGGGCGGTCGGTCTCGGGAAAGGGCTCCTCGCGAGTGGAGAACCGCTCCACCGAAGACCAGGGCCACACGAACCGGATGCCGGGGAGCAGGGGGCCGGGATTGACGTAGCCGAAGTAATGCTGGACGCCCACGGTGCCGGGCCCGATGACCACCAGGGTCGAGGCGAGGATCAGCAGGGCACCGACCACCGTGGCGCCCAACGAGGCGGTGCGCAGCAGGCCGCCGGTGGGAAGCCGTCCCGGGCCGCCGACGGTCGCGGCCGCGTTCCGCAGGAGGAGCGCCAGGAACAGCAGCACCGCGCCGAGGACGAGCTTGCCCATGGAGCCCTCCGCTAGGCGTTACGGAAACAGGTTCGGACCCGGTCCGGGCTTACCGTACGGCGGTCCCTTCGCGTCCGGGCGCGCCCGCACGTAGCCCAGCTCTTCACTCCGCGAAATGCGCCGCTGCGCCACCAGGGCCTCCAGCACCAGCTCGCAAGCCGCCACCATGGTGGGGGGGTCTTTCTTGGCGGCGAGGCCGACGCGGGTGACCAGATCGAGCAGGCCCGGCACTACGCTGAACCCTTTGAGGCAGGCCTCGGTCCGCTCATCCACCGAGATCTTGAGCGCGCCGCCCTCGTCGAACCAATGTACGATGTCGTCCACGTTGGCCCCGGCCGCCCGGGCCTCGAAGGTCTTGCCGGCGGCCCGCCGGATCAGCTCTTTGGCGATGGTGTCGGCACCCTGGAGCTCGCCTTCGTACTCGAGTTCCAGTTTGCCGGTGATGGCGGGGAGCGCGGCGTAGACATCCGAGACCCGCGGCACCACGGCCCGCTCCTTGGTGGTGACCGCCCGCCGCTCCGCGTTGGACACGGTGTTCTCGAGCAGGCTGATGGGCAGCCGCTGCGAGACGCCGCTCCGGCGGTCCACCCGCTTATCCTCGCGGGCCTCGAAGGCCACCCGCTCGACCACCTCGGCGATGAAGTCGGGCACCCGCACCGGGCGCCCGTTCCGCTCGACCCAGGCCTCCTGCGTGGTGATGGCCACGCCCAGCTCCACGGTGAGCGGGTAGTGGGTCACGATCTCGGACCCCAGCCGATCCTTGAGCGGCGTGATGATCTTCCCGCGGGCGGTGTAGTCCTCGGGATTGGCGGTGAAGACCATGGCCACGTCGAGGTTGAGCCGCACCGGATAGCCTTTGATCTGGACGTCGCCCTCCTGCATGATGTTGAACAGCCCCACCTGGATCTTCCCCGCCAGATCGGGCAGCTCGTTGATGGCGAAGATGCCGCGGTTGGCGCGGGGCAAGAGCCCGAAGTGCATGGTGAGTTCGTCGGAGAGCAGGTGCCCTCCGCGCGCCGCCTTGATCGGGTCCACGTCGCCGATGATGTCGGCGATGGTCACGTCGGGCGTCGCCAGCTTCTCGACGAAGCGCGCCTCGCGGGGCAGCCAGGCGATGGGGGTGTCGTCGCCCTGCCGCGCCAGCGTCTCCCGCCCGTACTTGGAGATCGGGCGGAAGGGATGGTCGTTCACCTCGCTCCCCGCGATGATCGGGATCTCCTCGTCCAGGAGGCTCGCCAGCTGGCGCAGGATGCGGCTCTTGGCCTGCCCGCGCAGCCCGAGGAGGATGAAGTTGTGGCGCGACAGGATGGCGTTGACGAGATGCGGGATGACGGTCTCCTCGTAACCCAGAATTCCCGGAAAGAGCGGCCCTTCGCGTTCCAGCCGGCAGAGGAGATTCTCGCGCAGCTCGTCCTTGACGGTGCGCCGGACCCGCTCGGGGGTGGCCCACTCGGTTTGTTTCAGGTCGCGCAGCGTCGAAGGTCGGGTCATGGTTCGACGTTAACCGGCCCCGGCACGCGGTGTAAAGAGCCGCAGGCTCGCGGCCCCCCAGGCTCGCACGGCCACCGCGGCGCGGCCGTCCTCGGCCAGCGGGAGGGGCGCCTCGTTCCGCTCGACGAAATCGGTGCGGCGGGCCGCCTGGAACCGAACCGCGGCAGGCCACACCGCCACCGCGCGGTCCGCCCCGGACACGTCGAGGAGCCGCACGATGGTCCCCTCCCCGTCGTCGGCCGGCTTGGCGGCGACCACCAGCACCCCGCCGTCGGCCAAAAAGAGCGCGCGGTCGCGCTCCAGGAAGGGGCCGGCGCCCGAAGCGGTGAACGCTTCACTCACATACAGCGGGTCACAGGCCGCCCACCCGCGGCGCACCGGTTCGGCGGGGGCGCCCGGCCCGAGCAGCGAGATGCGGAACCGGGCGATCGCCTCGCCGCCCTGTCGGGCGGCGAAGTTGGTGTACCAGTAGTTGTGCATGACGTAGGCGAAGATCGTCCCGTCGGGCTCGATCCGCCGCCGCCACTCGCCCCGAAACAGGTCGTTGAGCGTGAAGAGCGGCGTGTCGGGCGCGCTCCAGACGACGCCGTCCGCGCCCTCGGTGAGCCAGACCCAGTGGACCTGGCAGTACCAGTCCCGGCAGCTCCCGGGCTGCTGATCGCGCTCCACCCGCATGCGGCCCAGCGGGACCTCGACGTCCACCGTCGGCTTCACGAACGCGAAGGGGAAGGCGACGTACACGGCCTCTTTCTCGAGCGTCGCCGTCTTGGTGATCCGGTTCTCGATGTCCAGCCACGGCAGCTCGTCGTACAGCGTCACCGTGGACACCGCGGCCAGGCGCTCGGACACCCGCCGTTCCGCGATCAGCCGCACCCCGATCCCCGGGAGCCGCTCGCGCCGCGAGGCGACGCGCCCGGCCTGCGCGACCGCCAAGGTGGGCGCGCGGCCGAGATCCTTCCGATCCCAACCGGTCCACAGGGCCGAGCGTTCCCCGCCACGGACATAGACGAGCTGGTTCAACCCCGACCAGGGTGAGGGCCGGACTCGCTCCTTCCCATCGGGTCCCACCAGGGACGCGATGGCCCCGGTGGCTTCGTCGAGCCGGACCTGAAACCCGCCGGCGGCCGCCTCGAGCCCCGCGCCTTCGTCCACCGCCGGCCGCGCCTCGCGGGGCCGCTCGGTGAGGGCCAGGTAACCGAGCCCGGGCACCTCCGGGATCAGGGCGAGCGAGGCCCCATCGGGGAGGTCCACCGTCGGCAGCTCGCGGCCATTCCGGAAGAGGGCCCGTCCGGCACCACCCGGAATCACCGCGACCTCGGTGCGATCCCAGGTGGAGGCGTTGAACACCAGCCGGCCGGGTCCGGGCGCGGCGCGTTCTCCGATGCGGACGAGGCTGTCCGCCACCGCGCGGCAGGCGGTGGCCCAGGCCACCTCGAGCGTGCGGCGTTTGTAGGCCCACTGGGCGACGGTTTGTCGGGCGTCGGGCTCGGTCACGCTCCCGGCCGCCCCCCAGGTGTGCTCCCCGAAGAGGAGGAGGTCCCGCCACAGGGCGCGGCGTTCCTCCGCCCGGCGGCGGATCCGGTCGGCCCCCCGGTCGTCGGGGGGCTCGAGCCGCTCCTCCCACAGCGCGAGGAGGTCCGCCGCTCGGGCGGCGAGCTGGGCCCGGCGAAACAGCGCCAGTTCGGCGGCGGTCGAGGCGGCCCCGTCCTCCCGATACAGCCCGGTATCGCCGCGGCGCACCGGGATCTGTGCCGTGTAGCGCCGCTCCAGGTCCCGGAAGAAGTCCTCGGGCCGGGCGGGGACGAGACGCGGGAAGGCGTAGCGCCGGGCGAACTCCTCGACGCCGGCGGCGACCGCCTCGTCCACCGGAGCGTTGCTCCGGCTGTCGAGGCCGTAGAGCAAGGCCACGTCGTAGGGCCACGCGGGGGAGAGCAGGACCGGATCGGTGAGGAGCCAGTCCGAGAGGCGCCGGGCCATCTCGTCCGGCCCCAGGGAGAAGCCGAAGCGTGACCCATCGCCGTGCTGGTACGCCCGCCAGTGCAGCACCCGGCTGCCGTCCGGCCCTTCCCACCAGTAGAGCTGGGGGTATCCGACCCACTCGCCGCGGAGTCCAGCGCCCGCGGCGTCGGCCGAGCTCAAGAGCGGCAGGGCCCGCTCCGGATTCACCGCGCTCACGAGGTAGCGCACCCCGCTCGCGGCGAGCACCAGGGGGAAGGTCGCGGGCTGACCGGGGACGTCGGCGATCTGAGCGGACGCGTAGACCAGGCCCCGTTCCCGCGCCAGCAACGCCGCGGGCCACGCCACCCGGGCGCAGGTCTCGTGGTCCAGGAGTCCCGCGAGCAGATTGGCGAAGAGGGCGGGGAATCCGATCCGGCCCGAGCGGATCGCTTCGACCAGGGCCCCTCCGGCGTCGGGACCTCGATTCTCGAGATAAGACAGCACCTGGAGGGTGCACTCGGGAGACCATCGGAAGTCGGGCTGGCGGGCGAGGCGGGCCAGCGCCCAATCGAGATTGCGGCGGTGGATCTCGAGGGCGGGCTCCGCAAGGTCGGTATACCCGTGATCGGTGTGGATCGCATTCACCACGTACAGCGTCCAGCGGCGGGGCGGGACCAGCCGGATCCGCCGGCGGGCGACGCGGTCACGGCCCACATCCACGTCCACCCGGAAATCGGACGGCTCGGACAGCGGCACC
>DATLXT010000309.1:0-5805 GCA_035575475.1 Gemmatimonadales bacterium
CTCCTCGACCGGGGGGGCCCGCCGCTCCCAGGGCTTGGTGAAATAGGAGATTCCGACCGAACCCAGCAGGTGGGTAGCCGAGCCGCCGAGGAGGTCGTCGTCAGGCATGATCAGGGCCCGACCGTCGAAGCGCAGGGCCAGGCGGTCACCCAGCCCGATTCGGAACCCGGCTCCACCGTGGAAGCCGTTCTCGGCGTAGTTGTAGGGCGCCGTGGTCCCCATGTCGAGGCGCGTGAAGCCACCCAGGGCGTAGAGGGAGAACGCCCGGGTCCCCCCGCCGAGCATCAGGCTCGCGCTGCCCACATGGAGGCCGTTGCTGGCATTGCCCGCCACCGTGCTGGGACCGAGGTACACGCCCTCGATCTCCAGGCCGAGGAACCGGTTCAGATGCCAGGCGAGGCGGCCCCCGCCCCCGATCCGGTCGTCGAGCAGGAGGGCGTCGTCGTAGCGCGTGTAGGTGCCAAAGCCTCCCAGCTCGAACCGGGAGCCACTCTGGGCGGCCAGCGGGCCCGCCGCTCCCGCGACCGCCAGGGCGCCTGTCAGGAGATGGGACAGCCGCTTCATCGGACTCCTCCCAGGGAGATGGGGGCCCCTACGGCCGCCCCCAAAGCGAGACCGAAGATAGCGATTGGGCTCGTGCCTTGCAAGCTATGGCATTGGCCAGCGGTAGGTTAAGCCATCACACCGCGAAACTACTTGAAGGCTCAAGGATTGGACGGGGTGCTATCCCCCCATGTGATGTCGTGATGTCTAGACACTGACATTATTAGATGAGGCCGAGCTGGCGCCCGACCTTGGCGAAAGCTTCTAGTGCGAAGTCGAGATCCTCGCGGGTGTGAGCCGCCGAGATCTGGCAGCGCACCCGGGCGTGGCCCTGCGGCACCACCGGGTACCCGAAGCCGGTGACGAAGACTCCCTCTTCCAGGAGAAGGTCGCTCATCCGGATCGCCTTGGCCGTCTCCCCCAGGATGACCGGAATGATGGGGGTATCGCCGGGGAGGGGTTTGAAGCCCAAGGCGAGAAGCTGTTCGCGGAAGTAGCTGGCGTTCTGGTGCAGGCGGGTGATCAGCTCGGGGTGGCGCTCGATGTAGCGCACCGCGGCGAGGGCGCTGCCGGCCACGGCGGGGGGCAGGGCGTTGCTGAACAGCTGGGGTCGGGAGCGCTGAGTCAGGTAATCGGTGAGGGCGGCGGGGCCTGCGGTGAAGCCTCCCGCGGCTCCGCCCAGGGCCTTGCCGAGGGTCGAGGTGATGATGTCTATCTGGCCCAGCATCCCGTAGTGTTCGGCGGTTCCCCGGCCGTGGGGGCCCAGGACCCCGGTCGCGTGCGAGTCGTCGACCGCGACGATCGCCCCGTGGCGGCGGGCCAGGGTCACGATGTCGGGGAGCTTGGCGATGTCCCCTTCCATGGAGAACACGCCGTCGGTGATGACCAGCTTCAGCCGGGCATCCCGCGCCGCCTCGAGCTTGTCCTGGAGATCGGCCATGTCGGCGTGGCGGTAGACCGCGGTGCGGCACCGGGTGATGGCCTTGGCCAGGCGAATGGAATCGATGATCGAGGCGTGGTTGAGCTGGTCGGAGATGACGACGTCTTCCTCGCTCAGGATCGTGGGGCAGAGCCCTTCGTTGGCGTTCCAGCAGCTGACGTAGGTGAGGGAGGATTGGCATCCCACGAACCGGGCCAGGGCCTCTTCCAGCTCGCGGTGGATGGTGAAGGTGCCGCAGATGAAGCGCACGGAAGCGGTGCCGGCGCCGTAGCGGTCGAGGGCCTCGTGGCCGCCCGCCACCACTTCCGGGGCGTTAGAGAGCCCGAGGTAGTTGTTGGAGGACAGGATCACCACCTCGCCCCGCCCTTCCATGCGCACCCGGGGGGCTTGGGGGGAGTCGAGGTAGTTCAGGCGCTTGTAGACCCCGTCGCGCCGAAACTGCGCCAGTTCGGCCTCGAGGCGGGCGCTGAGGGAGGCGCTCATGCGATTTCCAGGATGACCTTGCCCGCGTCGCCCGACCGGATGGCGTGAAGCGCGTCGTCGATTCGCGCCAGGGGAACGCGGTGCGTGATCACGGGCCGCGGGTCGAAGGCCCCGGTGGAGAGGAAGCGCCGCATTTGATTCCAGGTCTCGTACATTCGTCGGCCGATGACTCCGTAGAGGGTGACGCCCTTGAAGATGACATCGGTGGCCAGCGCCACCGGCACCTCGCCCTTCGGGATGCCCAGCAGCTGGACCCGGCCGCCCAGGCGCACGGCCGCCAGCGCCTGCCGCAGGGCGGAGGGGACGCCCGACATCTCGCAGACCACGTCCGCGCCTTCGCCGCCCGTGGCCTCGCGGACCGCGCCTACGACGTCGTCGGTGGCGGCATTGATCAGGACCTGGGCGCCCATCCGCTGGGCCAGCGCCAGGCGCTTGGGGTTCACGTCCGACGCGATCACCCGCGCCGCGCCCGCGGCCCGCGCGATGCCCACGGCGAAGCACCCGATGGGTCCGCACCCCACCACGAACACGGTGCTGCCCGGGATCTCCGCGGTCAGCACCGCATGAAACGCGTTCCCCACCGGGTCCATGATCGCGCCGACCTCGGTGGGGATGCCGTCCAGGGTGAGGACGTTGGTGGCGGGCATGGTGATGCGCTCGGCGAAGGCCCCGTCGCGGTCCACGCCGATGATACGGGTGTTCCGGCAGATGTGGGCGTTGCCGGTGCGGCATTGGAGGCAGTGGCCGCACACCAGGTGGCCCTCGGCCGTGACCGCCTGGCCCACCTGGAGCTCGGTGACGCCCTCCCCCACGGCCACGATTTCGCCGGCGAACTCGTGACCCAGCACCAGGGGCGGCCGGACCCGCCCCTGCGCCCACTCGTCCCAGTCGGCGATGTGCAGGTCGGTGCCGCACACCCCGGCGTGGCGCACCGCGATCAGGACTTCGCCGGGCCCGGGAGACGGGTCGGGCACGGTGGTCACGTCCAGTCCCGGGGCGGGGCGGGCCTTCACGATGGCTTGCATGGCGAAACGGGAGGCGCCTCAGAAAATGGAGCGCGTGAAGCCGCCGTCCACCTGGAGTACGGCGCCGGTAATATAGCTGGCCCGTTCCGAGGCCAGGAACGCCACCGCGCCGGCTAGCTCGTCGGGCCGGCCCATCCGGCCGAGCGGAATGCCCGACACCATGTCCCGCAGCACGGCGTCCCGCGAGCGGCCTTCGCGCTTGGCGCGGGCCTGGACCAGCTCCTCGATTCGCTCGGTGGCGATGAAGCCGGGGCACACCACGTTGACCGTGATGCCGTCGGCGGCCACCTCGTCCGCCAGGGCCTTGGCGAACCCCAGCACGCCGGCGCGGGCGGTGGTGGAGAGGATCAGGCCCGGGAGGGGCTGTTTGGCCGCCACCGAGGCGAGGCAGATGATGCGGCCCCACTGGAGCTTGCGCATGTGGGGCATGGCGGCCCGCGCCAGGTGCATGGTGGCGAGCAGGTTGGTGTCGACGGCCTGCCGCCACGCTTCGGGAGGCTGGTCCTTGAACGGAGCCGTGGCCGGGCCGCTGGCATTGCAGAACAGGATGTCCAGTCGGCCCAGCTCGCGCGCGGCGCGGGCCACGAGATCGGCGGCTTGGTCCGGGTCCCCGACGTCGGCGGTGAGCGGCAGGACGGCGTGTCCCGTGTCGGCGGCCACCGCCGCGGCGGCTGCCTCGACCTCGGCCGAGTGCCGGCCGTTCACGATGACCCGGGCGCCCTCCCGCGACAGGGCCGTGGCCACGGCGCGGCCCAGCCCCCTGGTGCTGCCGCAGACCAGCGCGGCGCGACCCCTTAAGCCGAGCTCCACGCCACTCCTGCCGCCGGCACGTTCGCCTTCTCGATCCTCACCGCGCAGATCTTCAGCTCCGCCATCTTCGCGTAGGGGTCGAGCACCGGATTGGTCAGCAGATTGGCCGCAGCCTCGCGGAAGTGGAACGGCACGAAGACCTGGCCCCGCGCCACCCGCTCCGACACCCGGCACGCCGTCACCATGGTGTTGCGGCGGGAGGTCAGCCGCACCAGGTCGCCTTCGCCGACGCCCAGCGCCGCCGCATCGTCCGGGTGGATCTCGACGATCGGCGTGGGCTCGCGGGCGTCGAGCCCCGAGGCGCGGCGGGTCATGGTCCCGGTGTGCCAGTGGTACAGCTGGCGGCCGGTGTTCATCACGAAGGGGTAGTCCTCATCCGGCAGTTCGACCGGCGGAGCGTACTCGACCGGGAAGAAGGTGGCCCGGCCGTCAGCCGTGGGGAACGCGTCCGCGAAGAGGAACGGGGTGCCCGGGTGATCCTCGCTGGGCACCGGGTATTGCAGCCCGGCGCCCAGCAGGCGTTCGTAGGTCACCCCGGTCCAGGACGGCGTCAGCGTGACGATCTCCCGCATCACGTCTTCGGCGGTGCGGAACGGCGTGGCCAACCCCAGCCGGTTGGAGAGCTCGATGAGGATCTCCAGATCGCCGCGGGCCTGCCCGGGCGGGTCCACCGCCCGCTGGGCCAGCTGAATGCGGCGCTCGGTGTTCACATAGGTGCCCGTCTTCTCGGCGAAGCTGGCCCCGGGCAGCACCACGTCGGCGTAGCGGGCGGTCTCGGTGAGGAACAGGTCCTGGACCGCCAGGAACTCGAGTTGCCGGAACCAGGCCTCGGCGTGCGCGACGTCGGGATCCGAGAGGATCGGGTTCTCGCCCATGATGTACATGCCCCGGACGCCGCTCTCGGGCCGGGTCACCTCGGTGACCATGAGCCCCTTCTCGAGCGAGAGGGACTCGGGCCGGACGCCCCAAGCCCGCGCGAACCGCTCCCGGACGCCGGGATCGGTGACCGGCTGGTAGTCGGTGTACACGAACGGGATGGCGCCCATGTCGGAGGCGCCCTGGACGTTGTTCTGGCCCCGGATGGGCATCATGGCCGCGCCCCACCGGCCGATCATGCCGCAAGCCAGCAACAGGTTGAGCAGGGCGGTGACGATGTCGGTGCCGTGGGCGTGCTGGGTGAGCCCCATGGCCCAGAGGGTGCTGGTCCGGGGCCCCCGCGCGTACAGCTCGGCGGCGCGGCGGATCCGCTCGGCCGGCACGCCCGTGATGGGGGCGGCCCGCTCCGGCGTCCAGGGCCGCACCATCTCCCGGACCGCGTCGATCCCGTGGGTGCGCCGGGCGATGAACTCCCGGTTCTCGAGCCCCCGGACCAGGATGTGCTGGAGCATCGCGCTGTAGAGGGCCACGTCGGTCCCGGGCTGCATGCGGAGGTGGAGGTCGGCCCGGGCGGCCAGCTCGGTGCGGCGGGGGTCCGCCACGATCAGCGTGGCCCCGCGCTTCTGGGCCCGCTTGATGGCGGCTCCGAACACGGGGTGCGACTCCGTGGTGTTGGCGCCCGCGATGAAGATGACGTCCGCCGCCTCTTCGACCTCGCGCATCGAGCCCGACGCCGCCGCGGTGTTGATGGCCCGCTGCATCGCCGCCACCGAGGTCGAGTGGCAGAGCCGGGTGCAGTGGTCCACGTTGTTGGTTCCGATGGCGCCGCGGAACATGCGCATGAGCAGGTAGTTCTCCTCGTTCGAACACTTGGCCGAGGAGAAGCAGGCCAGCGCGTCCGGACCCCGCTCCCGCTTGAGACGCAAGAGTTCCTGGGCGACCAGCTCCAGAGCCTCCTCCCAGGTGGCCTCGCGGAACGGCTCGTGCCAGGCGGGCGGCGTGGCCACGCGATCGCGCACGTCGAGATCCAGCCGCTCGAGCAGGGGGAGCTCGCGTACCGACTTCCCCGTGGCCCGCGGCGGGGTAGGGGGCTTGGTCCGACGACCCTCGTCGTCGATACCGTGCCAG
>DATLXT010000310.1:0-7937 GCA_035575475.1 Gemmatimonadales bacterium
GCTGTGGGTGATCGACCTGGAGACCGGCCGCATCCGGCCGCTGCTCCAGCGGAGCGGCGCGCGGTTGCCGGCCTGGTCGCCCCGGTTGCCGGAGATCGGCTCTTCCAACCCATAACCTCACACGGGAGAGAGAGCGAATGAGACGCCTACACTTCCTGGTTCTGGTCGGGGTCGCCGCCGCGGCGGTCGGGGCCGCGTGCGGGGGCTCGCCGCCCCCGCCTCCGCCTCCGCCGGAGCCCAACGCCGACTCGATCGCGGCCGAGCGGGCGCGGGAAGATTCGATCCGGCGGGCTCGGGAGGAAGAGGAACGTCGCCGGCGCGAAGAGGAAGAGCGCATCCGCCGGGAGGCGGAAGAGCGGGCGCGGACCACCGAGGAGGTCCGTAACCTGCTGGCGACCTTCATTCACTTCGACTTCGACAAGTCGAACATCCGGCCGGGTGACGCGGCGATCCTGGATCAGAAGGTGGCGATCCTGCGGGCCAACCCCTCGGTGCGGATCCGCATCAGCGGGCACTGCGACGAGCGCGGATCGGACGAGTACAACCTGGCCCTGGGGAACCGGCGCGCCACGTCGGCCAAGCAGTACCTGGTCAACGCCGGGATCGACGCCGGCCGCATCGAGACCGTCTCCTTCGGCGAAGAGCGCCCCATCGCCATGGGGCATGACGAGGAGTCGTGGGCGCAGAACCGGCGGGCCGAGTTCGAGATCATCGCCGGCGGCGACGTGCTGGTACGGCCGTAACGTCCCGGCGCGTGCGGGTCAGGCTGCTGGCCCTGGCGATCCCGGGGCTCGCCTGGGGATGCGCCCTTCGGGGTGACGTCCGGAAGGTCGAGCTCCAGGTCGAGGCGGTGCGGGCCGAACTGGCGCGGGTGGAAGCGGCTCGCACCGCCAACCACGACTCGCTGATCGCGGCGCTCGCGGCGGTGCAGCAGACCCTGGCCGCCCAGCAACGCTACCTGGAGCAGCTCCGCGGGGAGGTGAAGACCGACCTCCTCGCGGTCCAGCAATCCCTGGTCACGATCCAGGAACTCACGGGCCAGAGCCAGCGGCTGCTCAGCGAGCAGCGCCGGCGCCTGGAAGAGGCCGCGCGCCGGCCGGTACCGCCGGTGGACACGGGTGCCGGGGGCGTGCCGGTGGGCCCCTCGGGGAACCCGGCCGGCCCAGGCCCCGAGCAGACCTACGAGCTCTCCCTCCAACAGTTCCGCCGCGGGAGCGTGGCCACGGCGCGGCTGGGGTTCCGGGAGTTCTTGCGGATGTTCCCCGGCCACGAGCTCGCCCCCGACGCGTTGTACTACGTCGGGGAGACCTTCGCGGGCGAGAACCCCGATTCCGCCGCCGCGGTGTATGAGCAGGTCGTGAGGACCTATCCCAACTCGCCGCGCGCGCCGTCGGCGCTCTACAAGCTCGGGCTGTCGGCCGAACAGCGGGGCGATCGGGAGGCGGCCCGGACCTACTACGCCCGCGTGGTGGCCGGCTACCCGCGCTCCGCCGAAGCCAACCTCGCGCGGGACAAGCTGCAACGCCTGGGGCGGTAGCGCCCCGGAGGGCCCGCGTGGCGGAGCGCCCGGACCGCGGGGAAATGCCGTTCCTCGATCACCTCGAGGAACTGCGGTGGCGCCTGCTCAAGAGCCTCTTGGCCGTGGCCCTCGGCACGGCCGCGGGATGGTTCGTGGTCCAGCACTTCGACCTCCTGGAGCTCCTCAAGCGCCCCATCGCCCCCTACCTCCCCGACGGCCGCCTGGTGTTCACCAGCCCCACCGAGCCCCTGATGCTGACCCTCAAGCTGGCCTTCGTGGCGGGGCTGGTCCTGGCGTCGCCGGTCGTGATCTACCAGGCCTGGGCCTTTCTGGCGCCGGCGCTGTACGAGCGCGAGAAGCGGGTCATCGTGCCGGCGTTCGCCGCCGGGATCGTGCTCTTCCTGGCCGGCGCCCTGGCCTGCTACCTCTGGGTGCTGCCCGCGGCGGTCCGGGTGCTGTTCGGCTTCCAGACCGAGCAGCTCACGCCCATGATCACCGTCGGGTCGTACTTCGGCTTCGCCATCCGGCTCCTGGCGGCCTTCGGGACGGTGGCCGAACTGCCGCTGGTGGTGACCATCCTGGCGGCGTTCGGATTGGTCACGCCCCAGTTTCTGATCCGCCACCGGCGCTACGCCATCGTCATCTCGGCGGTCGTGGCCGCCTTCCTGACGCCGCCCGACGCGCTGTCCATGATGCTGATGCTCGTGCCCATGTTGCTGCTCTACGAGGTCAGCATCCTCTGCGCCTGGCTCATGGCCCGTCGGCGGGCCCGGGCGGCGGCGGCGGCGCGCACCGCCGTCCTGCTCCTCCTGCTCGGCTTGGTCGGCGGCGACCTCGCGGCCCAGGGCGGCCGCCCCGCCGGCCCGGCCCGCGATACCAGCCGCGCGGGCGACACCCCGCGGGTCCGGAACCGGCCGGTGGATACCGCGGCCGCCCGACGCCTGGGCCTCCCCCCCGGCCCCACCCGGTCGTTCCCCCAAGCCGACGCCGTCATGGACTCGCTGCTCAAGCTCGCGGGCTACCGGGTGACCCGCTACGTGGCGGACTCGGCCGCCATGCAGGGGGACAGTCAGGTGATCGTGTTGCGGGGCCAGGCCTACGTGGAGCGGGAGCAGACCAAACTCGAGGCCGACTCGGTGCGCTACCACCAAGCGGCTTGCCGGCTGGACGCGGCGGGCGACCCCCGCCTGTTCGATCAGGGCACGGTGCTGGTGGGCGACCGCATGCGCTACGACACCTGCAACCGCCGCGGGACGGTGCTGGATGCCCTGACCGACTTCGAGCAGGGCGGGGCCACCTGGTACATGCGCGGCAATCTCGCGGTGGACTCGGGGTCCACCCGCCTTTATGGGGCCTCGAGCGCCGTCACCACCTGCGACCTCCCGGTGCCGCACTACCACTTCGCGGCCCGCGAGGTGAAGTGGATCAACCAGAACGTGATGGTGGCCCGGCCGGCGGTCCTCTACATCCGCGACGTCCCGATTCTGTGGCTGCCCTTCATCTTTCAGGACATCCGCTCGGGACGCCGCAGCGGCATCCTGGTCCCGCGCTTCGGACTGAACGACCTGATCCGCCCCAGCCGGAGCTACCAGCGCCACGTCGCCAACGTGGGGTACTACTTCGCCCTGAGCGACTACGCGGATCTCCTGCTCTCGGCCGACTGGTACTCGGGCCGGAGCCTGACGTTTCGGGCCCAGAGCCGCTACCGGTGGCTGGACCGGTTCGTGAGCGGCAGCATCGGGTACAGCCGCCTCGAGCAGCTCGACGCCCAGGCCTCCTCGAGCCAGATCACCTGGCAGCACCAGCAGGCCTTCGACTCCCGGACGCAGTTCAACGCCAGCGTCAACTACGCCACCAGCGCCCGGGTGATCCCGCGCAACACGGTGGATCCCTACTACGCCACCGCGCAGCTCACCTCGAACCTCGGCTTCAGCAAGCGCTTTTCCTGGGGCACCTTGTCCTTGGGCGGCAGCCGCACGCAGAACCTTCAGAACGATCAGGTGAGCCAGACGTTTCCCAACGTGAGCCTCACGCCGGCGCCGGTCAACCTCGCGTCCTGGGCGACCTGGTCGCCCGGGTTCTCGCTGCGCACCACCCGGAACCTCAAGAACGGCCCCACCCTGGTGCCGATCCCCGGGGACACGGCGCCCGACACGCTCCGGCATTTCTTCGACACCCGCCAGACCGACCTGTCGTTCGCCACCCCCCTGCGCCTGGGCCGCTGGAACTGGAGCAACTCCTTCGCCGTGACCGACGTGCGCTCGACCGAGCGGCGCGAGTTCCTGATTCCCGATTCGACCGCGCCGGGGGGCGTGCGCCGCGTGCTCTACGGGGAGACCTTCCAGACCGGCGTCGATTGGCAGACCGGGATCAACCTCCCCCAGCTCTTGGGAGGCACCTGGAAGCTCCAGCCGGGGATCGCCATCGTGAACACCACCGGGGCCGGTCCCTTCATGGTGCGCAATCAGTTCTCGGGCGGGAAGTTCGTGCAGCAGGGCAAGCGGCTTCAGTTCAGCGCGTCCGTTCGGCCCACCCTGTTCGGATTCTTCCCCGGCGTGGGCCCGCTCCAGCGCGTTCGCCACAGCGTGGCGCCGATCGTGAACTACCGCTACGCCCCGGCCGCCAGGGTGCCCGAGGAATACGCCCGCGCGCTCGATCCCACCGGGAGGCAACTCAACGTCCGGAGCGACCCCCAGCAGACCATCGACTTCGGGCTCTCGCAGAACTTCGAGGCCAAACTCCGGCCGCCCCCGGGCGATACCGCGGCCGAAGCCCGGAAGGTCCGCTTGCTCTCGATCTCGACCAGCTCCATCGCCTACAACTTCGAACAGGCCAAACAGCCGGGACGCACCGGGTGGCAGACGCAGGCGCTCACCAACACGTTCGCCTCGGACCTGCTGCCGGGGTTCTCGCTCCGGATCACGCACGACCTGTGGGACGGGCCGGTGGGGTTCGACACCACCCGGTTCGATCCGTTTCTCCAGTCCATGGACGCGTCGTTCAGCGTCACCCCCGCCACCCTTCGCGGGGTCGCCGCGCTGCTGGGTTTCCGACCCGGCCGGAGCCCGGAGCGGCCCGCCGCCGCGCCCGCTGACACCGCCGCTTCGGCGCCCGGCACGCCCCCCCGGCCCGGGGGGCTGCTCGGGGGCGCTATCATTCCGGGCCCACGGCCCTACGGGGCCGGCGGTCGCGGCTTCTCTCTGGCAGTGACCTATTCCAGCACCCGCACCCGACGCCCTCCGGGCTCGGCGATCGCGGCACCGCGCGGCGGCCAGCAGGTGCTGAACCTCAATCTGAGCTTCAGTCCCACTCCCAACTGGCAGGCCACCTGGACCACGAGCTACGATGTGGACACGCGCCAGTTCGGCCAGCACGTGGTGCAGTTCCAGCGCGACCTGCACCGCTGGCAAGCGAGCTTCGGCTTCTGGAAGTCGGCCACCGGGAGCTTCGCGTTCAACTTTTACGTCTCGCTCCGCGACCAGCCCGACATCCGGTTCGACTACGAGCAGCAGAGCCTGCCGCGCTGATGGCCCGACTGTCACTCCTGGGGGACACGCGGGACCCGGCGGGTCGGCTCAACGGGGCCCCGTGCCGAAGGTTACGCGCCGGCACGGGTTCTGCTGAACGCCCCGGCCGGATCTGGCTCGAGGACGCCATGCGCTTCGCACTCCGATTCGCGCCGCTCCTGGTTCTGCTCGGGGCTCCGGCCTGCCAGGAGTCCACCGTCGTGGTGGACCCTCCCTCGGCGCCCCGGAACCTCACCTATCGCCTCGAACCCAGCGGCGATCCCTCCCGGCCCGCGGGGATCATCCTGGCGTGGGACGACGTCCCGGACCCGGACCTGGAAAGCTACCGGGTGTACTCGCGGGGCTCGAGCTCGGAAGCCTTCGGCCTGCGGGGGATCACCACCTCGAACACGTTCCACGACAACGGCGTGCCCCACCTCGAGTACTACGTGACCGCCGTGGACCGGGACGGCGAGGAGTCCGATCGTTCGAACGTAGTGCGGATCGACGAGCGAACGGCCCTGGAACGCCCCAGCGCCATCGGCTCCATCTCGCTGAATCGCGCCGTCCACCTGTTCTGGAGCGACAACGCCTTCCAGTCGGATCCGGACCGCTTCGAATGGTATCGGGTGTACAGCGCGAGCTATACCCGGGCGGACGACGCCTGCGAAGCCGATTGGGCGCTCGAGGGCGCCACCGTGGCGCCCGAGTTCCTGGTGGGGGCGATGGTCAACGGCGTGTCGCGGTGCTTCGCCGTCTCGGCCATCAGCCGCGAAGGCTACGAAAGCCTGTGGTCGCCGCTCTGGTACGACACCCCACGGCCCGACGCGAGGAACGTGGTGGTCTTCGCCTACGACGACAGCGCTCAGGCCTCGGGCTTCCGCTTCTGGGAGGACCTGAACGGCGACCGCCGGGTGCAGGATGCGGAGCTCGGCCTGGTCGTGGACGGCAACCGGGCCGACATCGATTTCTGGATCTTCCGGGACCCGGCCGACTCCAGCCTGTGGTTCGTGCCCGAATTCGCCGGGACCAGCATGCAGCGCTACGGCGTGGCCCCGATCGCCGACCTGACCTCGATCGACGTGGCGCCCACGACCGGGTATTCCCGCAACATGTTCGAGGCCCTGCCGCAGTGGGGGTACGTCTTCCAGATCGTCGAGGGCTCGATCACCCGGTACGGCGCCCTTCGGGTGACTCACCTGGGGCGGCGCTACCTGATCTTCGACTGGAGCTTCCAGACGGATCCCGGCAACCCGGAGCTGCTGGTGCATGGGGGCGGCACGGTGGTCTCCCTGAGCGGGGGATCGGTGTCGAAGTAGCGGGGCCCTCATCGGGGCGACGCCTTTCCGCCGGCGGGCGTCGCACATAGCTTGCTACCGCATGCCCGAGCCGGTCACTCTGGACGGTCATTCGCTTTCTCTTGCCGACGTCGTGGCCGTGGCGCGCCAGGGCGCGCCGGTAGCCATCGCCCCCCGGGCGCTCGAGGCGGTCCGAGCCGCCCGCGCGACCGTCGAGGCGGCGCTGGAGCGGGGCGACACCATCTACGGCGTGAACACGGGCTTCGGGAAACTGGCCCACGTGCGCATCGCGCCCGCCCGCCTGCGGCTCCTCCAACTCAACCTGATTCGCAGTCACGCGGCCGGCGTGGGCGAGCCCCTGCCGCCCGAGGCGGTGCGGGCCATGATGCTGCTCCGGGCCAACGTCCTGCTCCGGGGCACGAGTGGGGTCCGCCCGGCCGTGCCGGAGCTGGTGGTGGAGATGCTCAACCGGCGCGTGCACCCGACCGTCCCCTCGCAGGGCAGTGTCGGGGCCTCGGGGGATCTGGCACCGCTCTCCCACCTGGCGCTGGCCATGATGGGGGAAGGCGAGGGTGGAGCCGCCCTGCGGGCGGCCGGGCTCGCGCCGCTGGCCTTCGAAGCCAAGGAAGGACTGGCGTTCGTCAACGGCACCCAGGCGCAGACCGGGCTGGCCGCCCTGCTGGTGCATGACGCCTGGACCCTGTGGCGCACGGCCCATGCGGCGGCCGCGATGAGCCTCGAAGCCGTGCGCGGCATTCCCGATCCCTTCGACCCCCGAATCCACGACGCCCGGCCGCACCCCTTCCAGCAGCGCTCGGCCGCCCTGCTGCGGCGCCTGTTGGTCGAGAGCGAGATCCGGGAGTCGCACCGGGAGAACGACCCCCGGGTCCAGGACGCCTATTCGCTCCGCTGCACGCCCCAGGTGCTGGGTGCCGTGGGCGAGGCGATCGCGTTCGCCGAGCGGTCGGTGGCCACGGAGCTCAATGCCGCCACCGACAACCCCCTGGTCTTCGACGGCGACATCCTCTCGGGCGGGAACTTTCACGGCCAGCCCATCGCTCTGGCGCTGGACGTGCTGGCCATCGGCCTCACCACCCTGGCCGGGATCGCCGAGCGGCGGATCGAGCGGATCGTCAACCCCGATCTCTCCGCCGGGCTCCCGGCCTTCCTGGCGCGCGAGCCGGGTCTCGAGTCGGGGTTCATGACGGCGCAGATCACGGCCGCGGCGCTGGTCGCCGACTGCCGGGTGCTGGCCACGCCGGCCAGCGTCCAGTCGGTGCCCACCGAGGGGAACCAGGAGGACGTGGTCCCCATGGGGATGAGCGCGGCCTGGAAGGCGGAGCGCGTGCTGGCCAGCGCCGCGCGCGTGGTGGCCATTGAGCTCCTGGCCGGGGCGCAGGGCCTCGAGTGCCTGAAGCCGCTGAAGCCCGGAGCAGGCGTGCGGCACGTCTACGCGGCGGTGCGCCGTGAGGTACCGCCGCTGGAGGGCGACCGGCCGCTCACGGCCGACATCGAGCGCATCGCCGCCGGGGTGCGCGAGGGGCGCTTCGACCCGGAGCGGACCGGATGACCGACGACCGGCCGGGAAGCCCGGTTCGGCCCGCGGCCTCGCCC
>DATLXT010000311.1:0-4211 GCA_035575475.1 Gemmatimonadales bacterium
TTCACCGCTTCGGCCGCCATGTCATAGGAGCACGCGTGCTCGACCACATCGGTCACCGCGGCGACCCGCTCGAAGGCGGTCCCCATCCCGTAGCGGTTGTTCTCGCACACGAAGATCACGGGAAGCTTCCACACGGAGGTCATGTTCAGCGCCTCGTGGAAGGCCCCGATGTTCACCGCCGCCTCCCCGAAGAAACACACGCACACCTCGTCGCCCCCGCGGTACTTGATGGCGAACCCGATGCCGGCCGCGAGCGGGATGTGCCCCCCGACGATCCCGTGTCCCCCCATGAATCGCTTCTCGACATCGAACAGATGCATGGACCCACCCTTGCCCCGCGAGCAGCCGGTGGCCTTCCCGAAGAGCTCCGCCATACACGCCCGCGCCGACACCCCCCGAACCAGCGCCTGGCCGTGCTCCCGGTAGGAGCAGATCACATAGTCGTCGGGGCGCAGCGCCGCGCTCACCCCCACCGCCACGGCTTCCTGGCCGATGTAGAGGTGGCAGAAGCCGCCGATCTTGCCCAGGGCGTACGCCTCGGCCGCCTTCTCCTCGAACCGGCGGATCAAGAGCATCTCGCGCAACATGCGGCGGTGCAGGTCGGCTTGGGCCTGACTCGGAGGAGAGGGTTGGGTGGCGGTGGCCATGAGGAGCGAGGGTGAGCGGTTAAGGGGTGGCGGTGGCGCGTTCGACCTGTTCCCACGCGTGATAGCTGGAACGCACCAGCGGGCCGGCCTCCACGTGCCGGAATCCGAGCTCCCGACCCACACGCTTCAGCTCGGCGAAATCGTCGGGCGTGTACCACCGGGCCACGGGCAGATGGGCCGGGGAAGGGCGCAGATACTGGCCCAGCGTGACGATGTCCACGTCCTGCGCCCGCAGGTCGCGCAGGGCGCCGAGCAGCTCGTCCCACTCCTCGCCCAGGCCGCAGATGACGCCCGACTTGGTGAGCAGGTCCGGAGCCATGTCCTTGGCGCGGCGCAACAGCTCCAGCGCCCGCCGGTAACGGCCACCGGGACGGGCCAGACGATAGAGCCGCTCGACGGTCTCGAGATTGTGGTTCAGGATGTCGGGCCGCGCGTCCACCACGATGCGCAGCGCCGCGGGGTTCCCCTTGAAATCCGGGATCAGCACCTCCACCGAGGCGTCCGGCAGCCGTCGCCGGATCTCGGTGACCGAGGCGGCGAAGAGCTCGGCCCCACCGTTCGGCAGATCGTCCCGGTCCACGCTGGTGAGCACCACGTGCCGGAGGCCCATCCGGGCCACCGCCTCAGCCAGCCGGACCGGCTCGTCGAGGTCCAGCGGAGCGGGCGTCCCGTGGGCCACGGCGCAGTAGGCGCAGTTCCGGGTGCACACGTCACCCAGGATCATGAACGTGGCGGCCCGGTGCTCCCAACACTCGCCGATGTTGGGGCAGTGCGCTTCCTCGCACACCGTGTGGAGCGCGAGGTCGCGCATCAGGCGCTTGACCTCTGTGTAGTTGGGACCCCCCGGAGCCTTGACCTTGAGCCAGGACGGCTTGCGCGGCTCCGCCGGGGAGGCGTGGCGGGGAGAATGGCGCGTCAACTGAACCAGGGCCGGTCCGGCCATGGCCGCCAAGATAGCCCGTCAGCGGCCGCTTGGGTAGGGAACTTGGCCAGAATTCAACTGTTTGGTTGAGATTTCCCTTTTTCGCGGAGCCGCCGCAGGTGGTCCTCCAGTTCGGGGGTGCTCGAGAGCAACCCGTCCGCGATCCCGGCGATCTCCTCAGCCTCGCGCCAACGCCGCTCCAGTTCGCGGATCTCTTCCTGCTCATCCACCGCCATCTCCAGGGCCAGGCGGCGATCGGGATGGAGCGACCGCAGGGTGAGTTCCCGGCGCGCCACGTCGCGGAGCAGCTCCCCGGCGCCGCCGATTCGGTCCACCACCAGGGCCGCCTCCTCCGCCCGGCGGCGCCCCGCCCGGGTGGCGTTCAGGTAGGTGAGGCCCTGGCGCAACGCGGCGGCGGCATCCGCCCCGGTGAGCAGCGCCCCCTCCGCCTGACACGACGGACAGCTCAACAGGGTGGCCAGTTCCGCATGCGGGTCCGGCACCAGCCGCGCGTGCTGGAGGTCCCTGGCCCGCAGTTCCATCACGGTGCCGCAACGGGCGCACACCGGCGGGTCGGCGAGCCGCACCCGGCGCCGTCCCACGAGCCCGATGTAGGCGGCGTCGGCGAGGCTGTGCAGGTTCCACACCAGGATCCCGAGCGAACCCCCGGCCGCCACGTTGGCCGCGATCCCCAGCCCCAGGGCGACGACCGTCAGCGGCACGACCACCTTGGCGCGGTCGCGGGCTCGCGCCCGGAGGCGCTCGCCGTAGCGCCATGCTGCCAGCTCCACCCGCGGCGGCCGGCCCACCCGGACCAGGTCGTAGCCTCCCCACCGGATGAGCGCCACCTGCTCCGAAGCGGCGAGCAGCCGGCCGGTGGGGACCAGGCGGGCCAGGGCTTCGATGCGTTCCAGGCGGTCCTCGAGGGGGGTCAGGTTCCACCGCGCGCAGCGATGGCAGATCACCCACAGGCGTCCCTTCCATTCGTCGAACGCGAAGCGGCGGCCCACGCCCAGCCCGGCCGGGGCGCCGTCGCCGTCGAAGGAGGCGTTGCAGAAGGCGCAGGACCTGAACATCAGCCGTCGGTGAAGCGGCTCACCCTCCAGGCCGACACGTCCACGCTCGTGGTTCCCGTCGTGAGGAGGTCGGCCACCGCCTCACCGGTCAGCGCCGCCAGCAGGATCCCGCTGCGGCCGTGGCCCGTGGCGTACCACAGCCCGGCGAGCTCGGGGTCGGGTCCCACGATGGGCGCGCCGTCCGGGCTCATCGGCCGGAGCCCGGCCCACATCCGTGACACCGGGGCCGAGGCGAGCGCCGGCAGCAGCTCGACGGCCGCTCGGAAGATCTGGGCCAGCCCGGCGGTGGTCACGGCCGGTTCGAATCCGGCACGCTCCATCGTGCTCCCGAGCAGGGCCTCGGAGCCGCGCGCCACGACGTAACAGTGGTGGTGATACAGGATCGCCGGGGGAGTACCGGGGGGCCAGGGCGTGGTGGCCAGCTGGCCGCGCACGGGCTCGACCGGAAGGCGGCGGGGCAGGCCTGCGATGAGGGGCGACCAGGCCCCGGCGGCGACCAGCACGTGAGCGGCGGGCACGGTACGCTGAGCGGTGACTACCCCCGCCGTCTGATTTCCCGCCCGCCGAATCTGCTCCACCCGCTCGGGGAAGAGGGTCGCCCCCAGGCGGCGCGCGTCGGCCAGCAGCGCCCGGGTCAGGGCCTCGGGGTCGAGGGCCCCGTCCTCGGGGGAAAACTGGGCGCCCTGACAGGCGGGGTTCACCCCCGGCCAGCGGCTCCGCACCTCCTCGGCCTCGAGCCATTCCGCCCGCAGGCCCGCCTGCCGCTGGCGGCTCACCTGCTCGCGCAGCAATTCGGCCCCCGGTGGGTCGAACGCCAGGGCCGCGATGCCTTGGCGCCAGAACCCGATCGCGATCCCGGTGCTATCTTCCAGGGTGGGAGCGAGCTCGGCGTAGAGGTCGCGCGCGCGCACCAGGAGGTCGAGCTGGGCGTCCTCGCCGGGCTCGATCTGGGCGGCCAGCATGCCGGCCGAGGCCGGCGAGGCGGCTCCCGGTTCGGGGCCCGGCTCGAACAGGGCGACCGCGAGTCCGCGGCGCGCCGCGGCGCGCGCGCAGGCCGCGCCAATGACGCCGCCGCCCACCACGGCGACGTCTACCGCTGAAACTCGTGGCGCCATGCGGGCGTACAGTGGCCTGTGTGGCGGAAGACCTGGGAGGAGACCATGTTCCGCAGCATCATCGGGTTCGCGCTGTTCGCCCTCGTCGCCTGGCTGGCGTTGAGCTTCTTGTTGAGCCTCTTCGGGGTGGTGGTCAGCCTGGCGATCAAGCTCCTGGCGCTCGCCGCGTTCGGGTTCCTGGTCTATCTCGCGATCCGCGTGGTCAGTCCGAGCACGGCCGACAAGATTCGGGACATGATCAAGGGACGTCCCGCCGACGCCTAGCGCCCCGCGCGCGTCCCTAGCGGTCCCACGGGAGCACCTGGCTGGAATGCGCGTGGACGATCTTCCAGCCCCCGGGTCGCTCCTCCAGCACGAAGGTCGCGCGGCCGGCTTCCGCCAGCCGTTGCTCGAGGTCGAACCAGCGGTAGTCCAGGAGGGCCCAGGCAAACTTCCCGTGGAGGGTCACGGT
>DATLXT010000312.1:0-4360 GCA_035575475.1 Gemmatimonadales bacterium
ACCGGCGTGATCGCCGGGGGGCCCGTACGCGCGGTCCTGGAGTGCGCCGGGGTGCGGGACATCCTGACCAAGAGTCTGGGCTCGACCAACCCCCACAACATGGTGCGGGCGACCCTGGACGGGCTCGCGCGCCTCACCACACCGCGCCAGGTGGCGCGGGAGCGGGGCATCGAGGTGGAGACCCTCCCCTACAAGCCGCGCCAGGGGGTGGCGGCCCATGGCTAGGAAGCCGCCCACCCGGAAGTACCGGAAGAAGAAGAGCGGCCGTGACCCGGTCCTGCCCGCCGTCACGGGCGGGCGGTTGCGCATCCGGCAGATCCGCTCGGCTATCGGGCGGCCGCCGGCCCACCGGCGGACCCTCGAGGCCCTGGGCCTTCGCCACCATCAGGACGAAGTGGTCAAGCGCGACCACCCCGCCCTGCGCGGGATGTTGTACCAGGTGCGTCACCTGGTCGCGGTGACGCCCGTCGAGGAAGGGGACTGAGGCATGTCGCCCAAGCGCACCGAGCCGCCGACCGAGCGGCTGGCTCTGCATCAGTTGCGTCCGCCGCGGGGGTCGCATCGGGCTCGGCGGCGGGTGGGCCGGGGCCCCGGCTCGGGGATCGGGAAGACCTCGGGTCGGGGGCAGAAGGGCCACAAGGCCCGCACCGGCGGCCTCACGCGGCCCGGCTTCGAGGGGGGCCAGATGCCGCTGGTGCGCCGGATCCCCAAGCGCGGCTTCACCAATCCCTTCAAGCAGCCGGCCCAGGTGGTGAACGTGCGGCACCTGTCCCTCCTGGCGGAGGGCGTGGAGGTGACGCCGGAAACGCTGTTCGGCGCGGGGCTGGTGCGCCGGCCGGATCGGCCGGTCAAGCTCCTGGGGATGGGCGAGGTGTCTCGCCGGTTCGTGGTGCGGGGGGTGGCCGTGTCCGCGGCGGCGCGCGCCAAGATCGAACAGGCGGGCGGAACCATCGAGGGCTGAGCCGGTGACCTCCGCGATCCCGAACATCACCAAGCTGCCGGAGCTCTGGAGCAAGATCAAGTTCACCCTGCTCGCCCTGGTCATCTACCGGATCGGGGCGCACATCGCCACGCCCGGCGTGAACGTCGAGGCCATGGCGGATTTCATCGAGACCAGCGCCCAGGGGACGCTGTTCGGGCTCTACGACCTGTTCGCGGGGGGCGGGTTCTCGCGCGCCACGGTGTTCGCGTTGGGCATCATGCCCTACATCTCGGCCAGCATCGTCTTCCAGCTGGCGGGCCCGGTGTTCCCCATCATCGAGAAGATGCAGCGGGACGAGGAGGGGAAGAAGCGGCTGACCCAGTGGACCCGCTATCTCACGGTGGCGCTGTGCATCTTCCAGGCGTACGGGTTCGCGCTGTTCGCCGAGACCGCGATCCCGGGGGCCGTGGCCAATCCCGGCTTCGGGTTCCGCGCCACCACCGTGCTCATGCTCACCACCGGCGGGGTGTTCATCATGTGGCTGGGCGAGCAGATCACCGAGCGCGGCATCGGCAACGGGATGAGCCTGCTGATCTTCTTCTCGATCATCGAGCGGCTCTGGCCCGAGATTCTGCGCACCGTCGAGGCGCTGCGCTCGGGGACGCTGACGTTCACCAAGCTCCTGGTGGTGCTGGCCTTCATGACCGCGGTGGTCGCGGGCACCGTGGCGGTGATCGTGGCGGCCCGGCGCATCCCCATTCAGATCCCCCGCAAGGTCATGGGGCGGGGCCGGATTCGCGAGGGCACCAAGACCTTCATTCCCCTGCGCATCAATTCCTCTGGCGTGATGCCCATCATCTTCGCCCAGTCCATCATCATCGTTCCGGGCACGCTGGCCAGCTTCACCAATGTGCCCTGGGCCCAGGAGATCGCGCAGTACTTCAGCGTCACGTCGTGGCTGTACATCGTGACGACCACCCTGCTGATCGTGTTCTTCGCCTACTTCTACACCTCGATCATCTTCAACCCGGTGGACCTGGCCGAGAACCTCAAGAAGCAGGGCGGGTTCATTCCCGGCGTGAAGCCGGGGGCGGCCACGGCGGACTACATCGACGACGTGCTCTCGCGCATCACGCTTCCCGGCGCGCTGTTCCTGGCGTTCGTCGCCATGCTGCCGATCGTGGTGTTCAACGTCCTCAACATGCCCTTCCAGTTCGGCGGGACGGCCCTCCTCATCGTGGTCGGCGTGGCGCTCGATACGGTCCAGCAGGTCCAGCAACACATGATCCTGCGGCAATACGACGGCTTCATGAAGGAGGGCCGGATCAAGTTCCGCGGGCGGCAGCGCTTCTAAGCGCCTTCGCCGTGTTCATCCTCATCCTCGGCGCGCCGGGCTCGGGCAAGGGTACGCAGGGCAAGATCCTGGCCGAGCGGCTGGGCCTGCCCAAAATCACGACGGGTGACATCCTGCGGGCGGCCGTGCGGGACGGCACGCCGCTCGGGCGCGAAGCCAAGAAGTACATGGACCTGGGCAAGCTGGTCCCGGACACCATCGTGCTCGACCTGATCAAGCAGGAGCTGGATCGCCCGGAGGCCGCCGAGGGGGCGGTGCTCGACGGGTTTCCGCGCACCGCCGCCCAGGCCGAGCTGGTGGACAAGACCCTGGCGGCGCGGGGGCAGCGGTTGAACCACATCCTGCTGCTCGACGTCACCGAAGAGGAGCTGGTCCGCCGCCTGCGCGCCCGCGCCGCCGTCGAGGGGCGCACCGACGATTCGCCCGATGCCATCAAGACCCGGCTCCAGGTGTACCAGCGGGACACGGCTCCCCTGATCGCGCACTACGCCCAGCGCGGCATCGTGCACCGCGTGCCCGGGAACGGCACCATCGAGGAGATCGCGGACGAGATCAAGCGGATCATCGGGCGATGATCACCATCAAGTCGGCCCGCGAGATCGAGACCATGGCGGCGGCCGGACGCATCGTGGCCGAGACGCTGGCGCTGGTGGGGCGGGAGGTCCGCCCGGGCATCTCGACGGCGGAGCTGGACCGCCTGGCCGAGGAGTTCATCCGGTCGCACCCCGGCGCCCGGCCGTCGTTCAAGGGCCTGTACGATTTCCCCGCCACCCTGTGCACCTCGATCAACCACGAGGTGGTGCACGGCATCCCGTCGAAGAAGCGGATCCTCCGCGAGGGGGACATTCTCAGCGTGGACGTCGGCGTGTGGCTCGACGGCCTGCACGCGGACTCGGCCGCCACCTTCCCGGTCGGCCCCGTGAGCCCGGAAGCCGAGCGCCTGCTCCGGGTGACCCAGGAGGCGCTCGCGGCCGGCATCGCCCAGGCGCGAGCGGGGAACCACGTGGGAGACATCGGCCACGCCATCCAGCGGGTCGCCGAGGGCGCGGGGTACTCGGTGGTGCGGGAGCTGGTGGGTCACGGCATCGGCGCGAGCTTCCACGAGGAACCCCAGGTCCCCAACTATGGGAAACCCCGGCGCGGCTCCAAGCTGACGCCCGGTATGACCCTGGCAATCGAACCCATGGTCAACTTGGGCGGCCCCGAGATCCGGACCCTGGACGACAAGTGGACCGTCGTGACCAGCGACGGATCGCTGTCGGCCCACTTCGAGCACACCGTGGCGGTGGGGACGAACGGGCCGCGGATTCTCACCGCTCGCGACTGACCCGAGGGTCAGTCGCGAGCGGCCTCGGCCTCGAGCTTCCCGAGCTGCGCCCGGAGGTCATCGCCCAGGCGGGGATCGCGCAGCCCCTCCAGGTTCACCCGCACGTTTTCGAGGGCGCCGCGGAGGGCGGCACCGGCCAGCTCCTCCGCCACGCGCGCATCGCTCCGCGCGTTGGGGTTTCCGATCTCGACCATGACGCGGGCCAGGCGTCGAACCGCGAGCGCCTGCCGGGCGGTCTCGAGCGGCGTCACGGCGGCGGCCAGCAGGGCCCCGTCCATGCGGTGCCGCCGGTCGGGATCGTCCTTGGGCAGCCGCTGGGCGGCCATGACGGCCTCGTAGGCCCGGGCGTCCTCGTCCATCAGGCGCCGCAGGTCGCTCCGGATCTCCTCCGCCGCCTCGAGCACGCCGCGGGCCCGCGCCTCCACCGCGGCGTACGCCCGGCGCCCGACGGTGAGCCGGGCCACCATCGCCACCAGCGCCGCCGCCAGGACCCCAGCCAGCGCCGCCGCACTGCCGCCGCCCGGGACCGGGTTCGCGCTCGCGAGCGTCTCGATCCAGTCGTCGAGCGACGGCCCCTCCTGCTCCCGGATCTTGGCCTCGAGCAGATGGTCGGCCGCGTCCGGCAGCCGCAAGTAGGCCGCGGCCGCCCCGATCACCGCCCGCTCCGGGATGAGTCCCACCACCTCGCTCCGCAGCACCTCCACTCCCCGCGCCCGGGCCTCGGCTTCGACCGCGGCGAACACCGTGGCGGGCGGGG
>DATLXT010000313.1:0-6302 GCA_035575475.1 Gemmatimonadales bacterium
GGGCCCGCTCGAACCGGGCCTGGGCCGCGCGGGCCCGCTCGCGGATGGCGGCCGAATCCTGGCGCTGAGCCTGGAGCGGCCCGATCGCGCTCAGCGCGAGGAGGACCGCGGTGATCATACGGCCATACGGCCATGCGGCTAGCGCCGCGCCCGCGCTCGCTGGATGGAGTCGTCGAGCGCCAGGGCGCGCTCGGGCGGCCACTTGTAGTGGAGGAGGAGGCAGTTCCCCACACTCACCCCGGGCTGGCCGGTGCACGCCTGGATCTCCCGGCGGTGGCGCGGGGCGTTGGCCCGCCAGGTGGACTCGGCCGCCGCCACCGCCCGGTCTTCCGGCCAGGCGAAGCGCACCACCAGGCAGCGCTTCAGGTCGGTCTCGCCGCACTCCAGGATTTCGGCGCGGCGCCGGGCGCCCTCCAGCCGCCAGATCGAGTCGGCCCGCAGCGCTTCCAGGCTGTCCAGCTCGCGCGCCCGGGCGCCGGCGGCGGTCCGGGCTTCCGCGTCCTTCCAGCCGTAGTTCGAGGAGAGGCAGAGCTCGATTTCGAGCGGGTCGGACGTTCGTTCGCTGCACGCCGCGATCTCCTGGCGGCGGGCCGCTTCGGTCTTGCAGGCCGCGCCGGCCGCGCAGGCGAGTGCGGCGCCGAGGATGGAAAGAGTCCGCGCGCGAAGCATATCCCAAGATACGGCGCCGCTCCCGGCGCGCCAGCGCGGCGCGGGCCCGTCCTGTCTTGCTGGGCCCGGTCCCGGGGTCTACATTCGCCCGAACCGCGCCGCGCGAGCGCGGGGACAGCGTACGCCAGGTTCCAAGGAGGTCGGTCGTGAGACGTTCGGTTTGCCTGTGCCTCGGGCTTCTCGGGAGCGCGGTGGGGGCGCGCCTCGCGGCGGCTCAGGCCGGCGGGATTGCGGGCGTGGTCGTGGAGGAGATCGCGGGGCGCCCGCTCGCGGGGGTCGAGGTGAGCGCAGGCGGGGTGGCCGTCACCACCGACGCCGAGGGCCGGTTCCGGTTGGAGGGCCTCTCGGGCGCCGAGGTGGTGCTCAGCGTGCGGGGGGTGGGCTACCGCCCGGTCCAGCGCACGGTTTCGGTCGGAGCCGTGGATCTCCGCATCGTGTTGACCCGCGCGCCCATCGAGCTCGAGGCCGTGGTGGTGACCGGCACGCCCGGCGAAGTCCAGCAGCGCCAGGTGGCGAACGCGGTGTCGCGGATCAGCGGCGACGCGCTGATCGAGGCGCCGGTCACGAGCGTCCAGGACGTCCTCAACGGGCGGGCCCCCAGCGTGGTGGTCCTGCCGGCCAGCGGCAACGTGGGATCCGGATCACGGCTGCGGATTCGGGGAGCGTCCAGCCCCTCGCTCGGCAACCAGCCGCTGGTCTATGTCGACGGGGTCCGGGTGAACGCGGCGTCGGCCACGGGGCCCGTCAACCAGGCGTTCGGCTCGTCGTCCATCTCGCGCATCAACGATCTGAACCCGGACGACATCGAGAGCATCGAGATCATCAAGGGCCCCGCGGCCGCCACACTCTACGGCACCGAGGCGTCGAACGGCGTGATTCAGATCATCACCAAGCGGGGTACCCGCGGGGCCACGCGGTGGAACTTCACGGCCCGGCAGGGGACCAACTTCTTCTCGAACCCCGAGGAGCGGCTCTGGGTCAACTACGCCCGCGATCCGGGTACCGGGCAGATTCTCAGCATCGACCTGGTGGAGCGCGAGGACAGCCTGGGGCACCCGATCTGGCGCAACGGTCATCTCCAGGAGTACGACCTCAACGTCTCGGGCGGCTCGGACGTCGTGCAGTACTTCCTGGGCGGCGGGCTCGAGGACAACGAGGGGGTGGACCAGAGCAACGATCTGCGGCGCTATTCGGTGCGCGGCAACTTCACGGTCCGGCCGAGCGGCAAGCTGACCACGGCGCTGAACCTCGGGTACGTGACCGGCCGGACCAATCTGGCGTGCGAGGCGGGGTGCGGAGGGCGAGTTTGGGGCACGGTGCTGGCCAACCCGCTCAATCTCACCGGCCCCAACGCCTCGCGCCGGGGGTTCCACAGCGGCACCCCCGAGCAGTATGACCTGCTGGAGAACTACTGGCAGGACCTGGACCGGTTCACCGCCAGCCTGCAGGTGACCCATCAGCCGACCTCCTGGTTCAGTCACCGGCTGAACTTCGGGACCGACCGGACCCGGGAAGAGGACGTGACCTTCACGCCCCGGGTGGACTCGCTCATCAACCATCCGGTCTGGGGCTCCCAACCGCTGGGCTTCAAAGCGGTGAACGACCGGACGCTCAACGTCACCACGGTGGACTACGCCGCCACCGCGACCTTCGCCGTGACCCCCCAGGTCCGGTCCGCCACTTCCTTCGGCGGCCAGCATTACTGGACCCGCGACGGGTTCGTCTACGCGCAGGGCCGCGAGTTTCCGGCGCCCGGCCTCACGGCCATTTCCGCCACGGTGCGCGACCGGTTCAACGCTCAGGACTTCGTGGAAGAGAAGTCGCTGGGCTTCTTCGTGCAGGAGCAGATCGCCTGGCGGGACCGCGTGTTCGTCACGCTGGGGCTGCGCTCGGACGACCACAGCGCGTTCGGACCGAACTTCGACCGCGCCTACTACCCCAAGGCGGGAGTGAGCTGGGTGGTGAGCGGCGAGCCGTTCTGGCGGTTCTCCTGGCTCAACGCCCTGCGGGTGCGGGCGGCTTACGGCGAATCCGGGCTCCAGCCGCAAACCTTCGCCGCGATCCGCACCTACCAGCCGGTCACCGGGCCGAGCGATTCCGCGGCGGTCACCCCCCAGTTCATCGGCAACCCGGACCTCGGCCCCGAGCGGGGTCGGGAATGGGAGCTGGGTTTCGAGGCCAGCGCCTTCGGCGACCGCGTGGGCGTCGAGTTGACCTACTACAACAAGCGGGTGACCGACGCCATCCTGGAGCGGCAGATCGCGCCTTCGGTCGGCATTCCGGGAACGCAGTTCTTCAACGCCGGCAAGGTGGCGAACCGCGGCCTGGAGCTACAGGTCCGCGGCCGGCCCTACGAGGGCCAGCGCGTGAACGTGGACCTCACGTTCAACCTCTCCACCAACAGCAACGAGATTCTCGAGCTCGATCCGAGGGACCCGTCGCAGTTCTTCACGCCGTCGGCGTTCATCCGCCACCAGGTGGGCTACCCGGTAGGGTCCTGGTTCGAGCAGCGCGTCCTGAGCGCCCAGTTCGACACGCTGGGGAACGCCGTGAACGTGATGTGCGACGACGGTCAGGGCGGGGCCATGCCGTGCATGGGGGCGAACGGCGTGTGGGGCGGCGGAGACGACGCGCCCGACGTGTACCTGGGCCGGACCACGCCCAAGGTCGAGGGCTCCTTCGCGTCCACCATCACCCTGTGGGACCGGGTGCGCATCTCCGGGCTGCTGGACTTCAAGACCGGGTTCCGCAAGCTGGACGGGAACACCCGGGTCCGCTGCCCGATCTTCAACCGCTGCCGGGAGAACTTCTTCCCCACGGAGTTCGACCCCAAGCGCATCGCCGGGATTCAATCGAGCAACAATCTGGTGGATTACCTGATCGACGACGCCAGCTTCGCCAAGCTGCGCGAGGTGTCCATCGCCTACACCCTGCCGGACCGGTACGCCCGCCGGCTCTCGGCCAGCCGGGCCACGGTCTCGGTGGCGGGGCGCAACCTCTACACCTGGACCGGCTATGGCGGGCTCGAGCCCGAGGCCTACTTCCTGGGGGGGAGCCGGAGCGCCGGCTTCAGCCTGTGGGAGCAGACCACGATCCCGCAGCTCACCACCTGGGTGGTCACGGTCAACCTGGCGTTCTGAGGGACAGGGAGCGATGACGATGCGATTGGACAGGATGCGCGCCGCGGCCTGCGCGGCGCTGGTAGCGACTCTGGCGGCCTGCGAGAACGCCCTGGACGTCGAAAGCCCGAGCCGCATTCCGGCGGAGTTGATCGAATCGCCGGCCAATGCCGCCCTGCTGGTCCGCAGCGCGGTGGGCGACTTCGAGTGCGCCTTCGGGGCGTACGTGGTGATGGGCGGCATCGTGGGTGACGAGCTGATCGAGGCCACCCAGACCGCCGACCGCTGGCCCTATGACGCCCGCCGCACCCAGCCCAACGACCTCCGGTACGGCACGTTCGGCTGCACCGCCAACGGCGTCTACACGCCGCTCCAGACCGCTCGGGTCTCGGCCGAGCGGATCCTGGGCCTGCTCCAGGGGTGGACCGACGCCGAGGTGCCCAACCGGACGCGGCTGATGGCGACCGCGGCCGCCCACGCCGGCTACGCCCTCCAGCTCCTGGGCGAGGGCTTCTGCTCTCTCGCGGTCTCGACCATCAACCCCGACCGGTCCGTCAGCTACGGCGGCGAGATCAGCCGGGACTCCGTGTTCCGGCTGGCCGAGGCCCGGTTCACGGAGGCGATCACGGCGGCGCAGGCCAGCGGCACGACGGACATTCTGAACATGGCGCTGGTGGGGCGCGCCCGCGCCCGGCTCTACCGGGGCCGGTACGCCGAAGCGCGGGCCGACGCGGTGCAGGTGCCGTCCACCTTCGTGAAGAACATGACGGCCTCGGCCACGTCGGGACGCCGCGAGAACCGCGTCTGGTCGAACAACAGCGCCACCTCCACGGCGACGTCGGTGGGAGACCTCTACCGGACCCTGAACGATCCGCGGGTCCCGGTGACGAACCTCAACCGGAACAGCGTCACGGGGGTGCCGCTCTGGCGGCAGGACAAGTACCCCACGGCCGGCAGCCCCATCCGGATCGCCAGCGGCCACGAAGCGGCGCTGATCGTGGCGGAAGCGGAAATCGCGGCCGGGAACCTGGCGGCGGCCGACTCCATCATCAACATCTACCGCGCCCGCGGCAACCAGTCGGCCATCTCCAGCCCCGACTCGGCCACCGCGATGAGCTACCTGATCGACCAGCGCCGCCGCGAGCTGTTCCTCGAGGGCCAGCACCTGGGCGACTACATCCGCTTCCAGCTCCCGTTCAGCCCGGCGGTGGGGGCGCCCTACCACGCGGGCGGCGTGTACGGCCAGCAGCGGTGCTTCCCCCTCCCCGACGTGGAGCGTAACAACAACCCCAACCTGTAGCGCTCAGCGGCCCGTCGCGAGAGCCAGGAGCTGCTCCTGGGCGCCCCGCCGGCCTGCGGCCGGCGGGGCGCCGCGCGTGTACGACCCGTCGGAGTTGAGCACCCAGGCGGCGGGATCGCCCAGCTCGGTGTCGAGCACCAGGTCGAGCCGGCGGCGGGCCGCGGGGTCGGCCACCGGCACGGCGACCTCGACCCGCCGCCGCAGGTTGCGGGGTCGCCAGTCGGCCGAGCCGATGTAGTACTCCGGCGCACCGCCGTTGGCGAAGACGTAGACCCGGCCGTGCTCGAGAAACCGCCCCAGCACGCTCACCACCCGAACGCGCTCGGAGAGTCCGGGAACGCCGGGCCGCAGCAGGCAGATCCCGCGCACCACCAGTTCCACCTCCACGCCCGCCTGCGCCGCCCGGTACAGCGCCCCGATGACGGCGGCATCGGCGAGGCCGTTGAGCTTGGCGCGGATCCGCGCCGGCCGGCCCGCCCGCGCGTGGGCGGCCTCGCGGTCGATCAGCTCGAGGAATCGGCGGAGCATGTAGTTCGGCGCCACCAGGAGGCGCCGGAACTCGCCCTGGGGCGGCTGGGACGAGCCCGTCAGCTCGTTGAACAGGGTCTGCACGTCGGCCGTGATCGCCTCGTCGGCCGTGAACAGCCCGAAGTCGGTGTAGACCACCGCGGTATCCCGGTTGTAATTGCCGGTGCCGACGTGGGCGTAGCGCCGCACCCGTCCGCCCGAGCGCCGGATCACCAGCGCCAGCTTGGCGTGAGTCTTGAGCGCGACCAGCCCCGTGACCACGTGAATCCCCTCGGCCTCCAGACTCTGGGCCCAACGGATGTTCAGCTCCTCGTCGAACCGGGCTTTGAGCTCGATGCACACGGAGACGTCCTTGCCCGCGGCCGCGGCCCGGCGCAGGGCGTCCGCGATCGCCGAGGGGCCGCCGGGGCGGTACAGCGTCAGCTTGATCGCCGCCACCTCCGGGTCGTCGGCGGCCTCGGCGATGAAGCGCTCGAAGCTCGCGGCGAACGAGTGGTACGGGTGGTGGGCCAGCACCTCGCGCCGGTCGAGCTGATCGAACACGGGACGGTCTGGCTCGAAGGGGTCGGCCGGCGTGAACGGCGGGTAGTCCGCGTCGGCGAGCGCCAGCCGCCCCAGCTCGTCGAGATCGCCCAGGTCCATGAGACCGCGGGAGGCGTAGACGTCCGCGCCCGTGAGCGCGCTCT
>DATLXT010000314.1:0-2019 GCA_035575475.1 Gemmatimonadales bacterium
CGAGGGCTTCGGCTTTCCCATGCTCGAGGCCTTCGCCTCGGGGCTGCCGGTGGTGGCGTCGGGGGCGGGCGGGCTGAAAGAGGTGGGGGGCGAGGCGGCGGTGCTGGTCGAGAGCCGCGACCCCGCGGCCTACGTCGAGGCGGTGCTCGAGCTGGCCGGGGACGAGGACCGGCGCGAGGCGCTGGTCGAGCGGGGTCGGGCGCGGGCCGGCCAGTTCACCTGGCGGGCCACGGCGGAGCGGACGGCGGCGGTGTACCGCGAACTGCTAGCGGGACAGGGGGCAGCCGGATAGCCGGGTAGGCGGGGGCCGGGGGATGGGCGTGGTTGGGTAAAACGCGTAATCGGGTATCGCGAGCAACATGGTTCACAGGATCTACTCCAATCGCGGCTTCTCCTGACGTCATCGTCATCGGCGCCGGCGCGATCGGCGCGAGCGCGGCGTACCACCTCGCCCGCCAGGGCGTGAAGGTGCTGGTGCTCGAAAAGGAGGCCGAGCCGGCTCGGCACCAGAGCGGGCGGAACAGCGGGGTGATCCACGCCGGCTACAACCTCAAGCCGGGAACGCTGAAGGCGAAGTACTGTGTCGAGGGGAGCCGGCAGCTGCGGGATTACTGTCGGGAGCGGGGGATCCCGATGGTCGAGGGCGGGATACTGGTGGTGGCGCGGAGGGAGGAGGAGCGCCGCACGCTGGGCGAGCTGCACTGCCGCGCGCAAGGGAACGGCGTGCGAACCGAGCTGGTGGCCGGCGACGAGATTCCGCGGATCGAACCGCACGCGAGGGGAATCGAGGCGTTGCATGCTCCCGAGGGCGCGAGCTTCGATGCCGAAGCGTACGTGCGCTCACTCCTGGCCGAGGCAACACGCCTCGGCGCGGAGGTGCGGTGCGGCATCACCGTGCGCCGGGTCCGCGAGGGATCGGCTGTGTCCGTGGACACGTCGGCCGGACCGTTCTCGGCGTCGGCGCTGCTGAACTGTGCCGGGCTGTACGCCGATCGGATCGCGGGGCCTGTGGCGCGCGATCTGCGGATCATCCCGTTCCGGGGCTACTATGCGGAGGTCGTCCCCGAGCGACGATACCTGGTCCGGAGCCACGTGTACGCGGTTCCGGATCTCACGTTTCCGTTTCTGGGGGTCCACCTTTCCCGGCGAGTGGACGGCCGAGTGATCGTGGGGCCGGGAGCGATGCTCGCGCTGGGACGGGAGGCCTATCGGTTTGCGCAGGTCAATTTCCGCGATGTGCTGGGCACCCTCACGTGGCCGGGGTTCTATAGCATGTTCCGCGAGGCCCGGTTCCGCTCGCTCGTGGTGAGCGAAGTCCGGAAGAGCCTCTCGCTCGCGGCGGTGTGGCGGGAGGCGCAGGCGCTCGTCCCCGAGCTCCGCCGGGGGGATCTGGTGCGGTCGTTCGCGGGCAACCGGGCGCAGGTGGTGTCGAGGACGGGAGAGCTGGTGGACGATATCGTGGTGCGGGAGACGCCAAAGGCGGTCCATGTGCTCAATGCTGTCTCGCCAGGCCTCACATGCAGTCTGCCGTTTGGGGAGTACCTGGCTGCCCTGGTCCGCAGGGTGCGGTAGCTCGGGGCCTTCGTCCGAGAACTTCTTGACGCGCCCACACTTACGCCCCATCTTTTGGCCCTGTCTTTCCTTCGCCCTTGTAGGAAGACCCCGGGAGCTGGGTTGATCACTCTAATTCCGCATTCCGCATTCCGCATTCCGCGCCGGGCATTCCGCATTCCGCGCCGAGCACTCCGCATTCCGCGCCGAGCACTCCGCATGCTGCACTACCTTGCCGGCGCCGCACTGCTCTTAGCCCCACCCTGGCCGCTTACGGCCCAGGTCCCGTCCCCTGGTCAGGCCCAGCAGCTACTTCAGCAACCAGGGCTGGCTGACGCCATTCGGTCGCGCATTCGGGAATCGGGGCTCACGCCGGAGCAGATTCGAGCGCGGCTCCGGGCCAGCGGGTATCCGGAGTCGCTGCTCGACCCGTACCTGGGGCGAGAGGCGGGGACGCCTGCTGGCGCG
>DATLXT010000315.1:0-2703 GCA_035575475.1 Gemmatimonadales bacterium
GGTCACGAACGGGTCGGAGCGCGAACGATCCTTGAAGATGAACCGGGGCTCCGGACGGTAGGGCCGCACGAAGACCACCCGGGTGCCGCCGTAGTAACGGTAGGGGTAGTACCACGGATCGTCGTAGATGACGATGCGGAACCGCACGCACGAGTAGTGGTACGGGTTCCAATAGACCCAGCTCGCATAGCCGTGGCAATCGTAACACAGGAACCGGGGGTAGTCGTAGTGCCGCTCGACGTAGTAGGGAACGATGTCGTAGTCCCAGTCGGCATAGTCGGGCGGCAGGATGCGGGTGGCCAGCTCGGTGAGCGCTACGTAGGGGTCGCCCCGCACCCGTCCGTCCGCGATGGCGCGGTAATCCCAGTGATCGCCGGTGACGAAGGCGTCGTAGACGAACGGGTCGGCCGCGGCGACGCCGAAAACGTAGCCCACGCCGGGGTAATCGTCCACGCGGAACGCGTCCCGACCGCCGTACCCTTCGATCTCGTACTCCCGGCCGCCGCGGGCGAAGTTGTCTTCCCAGGGGTCCCGCGGGAACAGCATCCGCACCCGCCCGTCCGTATCCACGCGGAGGATGGTGATGTAGGCGTCTCGGTCCACCCGGAAGTAGACCCGGACGTTCTGGCCGCGGGTATAAACGGCGTCGCCGCGGCTGGTCCACAGCTCGATGCGCGGGCGATAGAAAGCGTGCCCGGCGCGCGGTGCGCCGGCCGCCGCCCCGGCCGCGCCGTCCGGGACGGCCGCCAGGAGAGCCAACAGACCGATGGTCGTGAGCATATGACCTCCCGCCGACCGCGAAGGCAGGGACCGTGCCACCTGGTTGTCTGAGTGTAACCTGTTCACCCCTAACAACTTGGCATCCTGGCGCCGGCCCGTCTAGCTTTGAGCTGTCCTAAGGTGGCTACACCGCGCGTAGACCTGCTCGATCCCGCCGACGTGGCCCGGATGGGCGGCATCGAGATCGTGGCCCAGGGGGTGGTGGAGGGCTTTCTCACCGGAGTCCACCGGTCTCCCTTTCGGGGATTCTCGGTGGAGTTCACCGAGCATCGCGCCTATCAGCCCGGGGACGAGCTGCGGTATCTGGACTGGAAGATCCTGGCGCGGGCCGATCGGTTGTTCGTGAAGCAGTTCGAAGAGGAAACCAACCTGCGAGCGATGCTGCTGGTGGACGCGAGCCGCTCGATGGCGTGGCGGGGCGCCCCCGAGCGGCTGACCAAGCGGGCCTACGCCGATCGGCTGGCCGCCGCGCTGGCCTTGATTCTCCTGCGCCAGCGCGACGCCACCGGGTTGATCACGTTCGACGAGGCGGTGCGTCACGTGGTTCCGGCGCGGGTGAAGGCGGGGCAGTGGAACCGGCTGGTGCGGGGGTTGCTCGACACCCCCGACGGCCGGGGGACGGCGGCGGAGAGCGCGCTGCGGCGGCTTACCGGGCTGCTCACCCGCCGGGGCCTGGTGGTGTTGCTTTCCGACCTGTTGTTCGACCGCGACCTCGCGCTCACCGCGCTGCGCTATCTCCGGCACCGCGGGCACCAGGTGATCGTGATTCACCTGATGGATCCCGCGGAGCTGGAACTGAGCGGGCCGCCGGAGGCGCGGTTCCGCGACCCCGAGTCGTCGGCGACGCTGGTGGTGCGACCCCGCGAGCTGGCGGGCGAGTACCGCGCGGCTGTAGCCCGTGAGGTCCGGGCCTGGCGGACGGCCTGCCGGCGCCACGGGATCGCCTACCATCAGGTGACCACGGACATGCCGTTCGGCGTCGCGCTGCGCCTGCTCGTGTGATCTTTCTCCACCCGCTGGCCCTGCTGGGGCTCGCCGCGGCGGCGATCCCGGCACTGCTCCACCTGCTCCACCGGCGCGATCCGCCCGAGCTCGACTTTCCGCCGCTGCGCTACCTCACCGAGGCCGAGCGCCGCAGCGCGCGCCGGCTGAAGCTGCGACACCTGCTGCTCCTGGTGCTGCGGACGGCCCTGATCGTGACGGTGGTGCTGGCCGCGGCCCGCCCGCTGGTTCCCGCTCCCGGTGGGCCCGCCCGGGGGCACGAGCCCACGGCGGTCGTGGTGGTCCTCGATAACTCGCCCTCCGCCGGCGCGGTGCTCGGGGGGCGGCCGGTGTTCGAGCGTCTGCGGGGGGCCGCCGCGGCGGCGGTGTCGGAAGCCACGCCCGCGGACCGCGTGCGGCTCCTGCTCGCCGACGGCGTGATGCGCACGGCATCGCGAGCGGCGTTGCTCGAGGTGCTGGACAGTGTCACCGTCGGCCACCAGCGGCTCGAGCTGTCCCGGGCCGTGGAGCGCGCCGCCCGGGTGGTCAACGCCGAGCCATTGCCGGCCCGCGAGGTCCAGGTGCTGAGCGATCTCCAGCGAACCGCGCTCGGCGATCTGCCGGCCGAGGTGCCGCCCGGGGTCCGCGTGCTGGCGCTCGCTCCCCTCCCCACCGCGATCGCCAACCGCGGCCTGGCCGAGGCCCGGGTGCGCGACGGCGCGGTGCGGGTCTCCGTGGCCGGCACCCCCCGAACTCCCGCGGGGGCGGTGTCCGTGCGGGTGGGCCGGGGCCCGGGCGCCGGCGGGGGGCTGCGGCCTGCCGGTCGGGCTCTGGTGGCCCCGGGGCAAGGGGCGGCCATCTCCTTGCCCGGGCTCTCTCCGGGATGGTGGATGGGCGAAGCGGAGCTCGAGCCGGACGAGCTCCGGGCCGACGATCGGCGGG
>DATLXT010000316.1:0-4337 GCA_035575475.1 Gemmatimonadales bacterium
CCCCGGTCCCGGCCTCCAGGGCCCGGTGGCCCCACAGCGCCACACTCACCAGCACGCCGTGCAGGACCAGCGAAAACCAGGCCGCCCGGCCCCACGCCCGGTAGCCCGCTCGCAGGCGGGCATTCGGGGGCGCGGGCCTCCGAGCGACAACCGACCAGGACCCCGAAGGAGCGGGCGGCACGCCGGATTAGTACCCCGAAACGCGCGGGGAGGCGTCTCGCCGGCCGGATGGGCTAGGATCCGCCTTGCTGGTCGGCCGGCGTGAACCCGATCACCTGCACCCCGGCCCCTCGCGCGATATCCATCGCCTCCACCACCTCGGCGTATTTCCGGTTCGGGGCCGCCTTGATGAACAGCAGCTTGGCCGGTCGGGCGTCGTAGATCTGGTGGAGCGCCCCGTCCAGCCCGCTCAGCGTCACCGGCTGGTTGTTGATGGCGTAGGAGCCGTCCGCGCGCAGTTCCAGCACGATCTGATTGCTCTGTTGCGGCTGGCGCTGCGGCTGCCGTTGCTCGGGCGGCACCTGCACGTCGAACGCGCGGCGAGACAGCGGCTGGGTGATCATGAAGATGATCAGCAAGACCAGCAAGACGTCGATCATGGGCGTGACGTTGATGTCGGACGACAGTCCGCCGCCAGCGCCCCCCGTCGTCATCGCCACGGGTCAGTGCCCCCCTTCCCGGCCACGGCGGAACACCTGCTGCCGCTGTTCCGCGATGGCCCCGATCACGCGAACCCCCGCCTTGCGCGCGATCTCGATCGCCTGCTGGACGCGCCCGAAGGGGATGCCTTGGTCGGCCTTGAGGTACATGATCTTGTCCTTGGTCCGGGTGGCGTAGATCTCGGTCAGGCGTCCCGGCAGGGCCTCGTCCGCGATCGGGCGAGCGCCCTGTCCCACGTCGAGGTAGAACTGTCCCGTCTGGCTGATCCCCAGAATGATCTCCTCCGGACCCTCGGGTCGCGACTCCGGATTTTGTCCCCGCGGGAGGGTCGCCTGGAAGCCCGCGGTGATGATCGGCGTCACGATCATGAAGATGATGAGCAGCACCAACATCACGTCGATCATGGGCGTGACGTTGATGTCGGCCTTGACGGCCGCCTTGCTGCTAGTGGCTGATAGGGCCACTGGACTGCGACGCCTTCTGCGTCTGGAACTCCTTCGTGAAGATCGACCGGCCGAATTCGCTGCCCACGCTCTTGATGAGGTAGTCGATCAGCTCCTTCGACGTGTACGTCATCTCCACCGAGAGGAAGTCCAGCTTGGTGGTGAAGTAGTTGTACAGCCACACCGCCGGGATGGCGACCAGGAGCCCGAAGGCGGTGGTGATGAGCGCCTCGGCGATGCCGGCGGAGATCGAGGCCAGGGACCCGCCGCCCCCCGACGCCGCCATGCCCTGGAAGGCGTTCACGATACCCATGGTCGTGCCCAGGAGGCCGACGAACGGCGCCGTGGCGCCCGTGGTCGCCAGGATCCCGAGTCCGCGCTTCATCTCGGCCGTGATGATGAGCATCTGGCGCTCCACCGCCCGCTCGGCCGAGTTGATGTCGGCCGCGGTGATGGTGGCGCGGTCGCGCAGCAGCGGCTTCACTTCCTGAAGCGCGTCGCCCAGCACCCGGGCCACGTGGCTGTCCTTGTACTCCTTCTTCTCCGCCAGCCTGATGGCGTTGTCGAGCTGCTCTTCCTGGAGGAACCGCGAGAACTCCGGCGCGAACTTCCGGGTGGCCTTCTGCGACTTGTGCAGGTACCAGAGCTTCGTGAAGGTGACACCCCACGACAGGACGGACATGATCACCATGGTCCAGACCACCCCCTTGGCGAACCAGCCCATCGTGTTGTACAGCTCAACCAGCGACATTTCCATACGGCGCGGGCTCCTTGTGGGCTATTTCTTGAGCGTGAAGTTGTAGGGGATCTGCACCAGCACGCGCACGGCGCGGCCGTGGACGCGCGCCGGCCGGAACAGGGTACGCAGGACGGCGTTCTTCACCGGCTGATCGAACCCGGGGTTCGGGCTGCGGATGATCTTGATGGAGTTGGGCTCGGCGCGCCCCATCGTATCGATCACGACCTGCACGATGACCGTCCCCTCGATCCCCGCCGAGCGCAGCAGCTGGGGATACTCGGGAATCGGCCCCGAGAGACGGTCCGGCTTTTCCTCCACCACGTTCTCGGCGTACACCTGGTCGCTGGACGGCACCAGACCCGTCCCGATGCCTCCCTCGACGCCGGTGCCGGTGTAGTCGCGGGGATCGAACTTCTCTTCCAGGTTGATCGGCGGGATGTCGGTGGGAATCGAGGTTGGCGCGACAACCGTCTGGAAGCCCTTCAGCTGCACGTCCACCTGGACGACCTTGGGCTGCTCCTCTTGCTGTTGCTGCTGCTCCTGCACGTACACCATGAGCGTGTCCACCACCGGCCCGGCGTCGGTCTCGGTCGCGCCCAGCGTGGCGTACACCGCCGCCGCGACGAGGGCGCTGTGCATGAACATCGAAAAGAACCCCACGCCGAACACCCGTTTCTTGTCAGCCTTGCGCTTGGACTCGATCAGGTTGTCGAACACGTACCCGCCTCCCGGAGCTTGGCTCGCGTAGGAAATACTACCAACTCGGGTTGCCCCGCTAGTAGCGCGAAGATTACAAAACGATGACAGCCGGGTGAGGGTCCGGACACGCCATCGCCTCCACCGCCACGCCGGGCTGTCAGCGGGTCAGCCTGAACTCGAACGGAATGCGTACCAGGACCCGCACCGGGCGCCCCTGCACCCGGGCCGGACGGAACCGCGCCTCGGCCAGAACCCGGCGTACGGCATCCGCGAACCCGGGGTCGCCCGCCTGAAAGATCCGGACGGATTCGGGCTCGACCCGGCCCAGGGTGTCGACCACCACCTCCATCACCACCCGCCCCTCGATGCCGAGCCGCCGCAGATGCTCGGGGTAGGACAGAGGCGGTGCCGCAAGCAACTCCGGCCGCTCATCCGCCAGCTGCGCCGGCACCACACCGTCGCTCCCACCCCGGCCGTCATCGCCCGCCGACGGGGTGGGTGGAGCGGGTGGCGCCAGGGGGTTCACCCATGGCCCGGGCTCCAGTTCGACCGCCGGGAGGGCGATCGGTCCGGGACCGAGCACCCCGGGGACGTCGGAGAGACCGGGCTCAGGAGTCCGCGGGGCGGACGGTGAGCGCAGCGGCTCGGCCCACAGGACCGGCGGGAGCACGACCGGCACGCTCGCCACGGCCTCTCGCCGAGTGGCCCGAACGGCCGCCACCCCGAGGGCCGTGTGGAAGAGCAGGACCGCCGCAGTGCTGGCCCAGGCCGTTCGCCCTGCCGGCCGGCGGCGCGATGCCAGGAGTATCTCGAACACGGGTCCTCCCAGATCCAGACCCGTCTCGAGCATGCACCTGCCGGATTACCCGACCGTGCTGGCCGGGTGACGATCCCGTGACGTTCGGGTGAGGTTCCCTACGCGGCGGCGGTGCCCGGCGCCGAGGTGGATCCGCCCCGCGGCAGGTGGACCGTGAACACCGTGCCCCGGCCCGGCCGGCTGGCCACCTCGATGGTCCCCCCGTGAGCTTCCGCGATCCACTTGCAGATCGCCAGACCCAATCCCGTGCCGGACCGGTCGCCGGTGCGGGTGCGGGCCGCGTCGGCCCGCCAGAACCGGTCGAAAATGTGCGGCAGGTCGCCGGGCGCGATGCCGATTCCGGTATCGGCCACCGACAGCTGGACCCGGCCGTCGCTCACGGCCAGCTCCACCCGCACCGTGCCTCCGCTGGGCGTGTACTTCACGGCGTTCTCGACCAGGTTGAGAATCAGCTGGCGGATGCGGCTCGGGTCCACGTCGAGCACCACCGGCTCGGAGGGCATGCTGACCTCCATGGTGACGCCGCCCCGCTCGGCCAACAGCTCGCCGGTCTCCCGGGCCTCGTCCACGATCGCCCGGAGGTCGACCGCCTCGCGGTGCAGCTCCGCCCGGCCTTCGTCCGCCCGCGCCAGCGTGAGGAGGGAGTCCACCAGTTCGGTCATCCGGTTGATCTCGGCCAGGGACTCCTCCAGCACCGGCAGCGACTCAGCCGGCGCCTGGGGATGGGTGATCATGCGCTCCACCCCTGCCCGCAGGACGGTGAGCGGCGTCTTGAGCTCGTGGCTCGCGTCGGCGGTAAACCGCCGCAGGGCGGCGAAGCTGCGTTCCAGCCGGGCCAGCATCCCGTTGAGCGTCTCGGCCAGACGGCCGATTTCGTCCTTCACCATGGGCACGGCCAGCCGCCGATGGAGGCTCTTCCCATCCGTGATCTCGCGCACCTCGGTGATGATCTGATCCACCGGCTCGAGCGCGCGGCGGG
>DATLXT010000317.1:0-14226 GCA_035575475.1 Gemmatimonadales bacterium
GGATTCGGAGGCGCCGATGTCGGACGTCTGTGCGACGTTGTCCCGGCGTGACTCCGCCGGGTTCCGGCTCGCCGCTGAGCCGCGCGAGCGGCGTGCGTGCTGCGCCCTCGGTGCCATTCCTTCTCTTCCCACTTCGAGGCAGGGTGAGACCCTATCCGAACCCGAGGTCTGAGCGGGGAGGATCGTATGCAGGTTAGCCGACGGGAATTCTTGCGAGTCACAGCGGGGGCGGGTGCGGGGACCGCGATCGGGGGGATGGTGGGGTTGGGGGTGACGCTCGCGCCGGCTCGGGCGCGGGCCCAGGAGCTCCGCATCAAGGACGCCAAGACCGTCCCGAGCATCTGCCCCTTCTGCTCGGTGGGGTGCGGGACGCTCATCCATGTGAAGGAAGGGCGCATCGTCAACATCGAGGGCGATCCTCGCAGCCCCCACAACGAAGGCACCCTGTGCCCCAAGGGCGCCGCGATCTACCAGCTCCACATGAACCCCAACCGGCCCACCAAGGTCCTGCACCGGAAGCCGGGCGCCAAGGACTGGGAAGAGGTGGAGCTCGAGTGGGCCATGGACCGCGTCGCCGAGCTGATCAAGAAGACGCGGGACGAGACGTTCATCGAGCGACTCCCCAACGGGAAGCTCGTCAACATGACGCCCGCGATCTTCGCGCTGGGCGGCGCCACCCTGGACAACGAGTTCAACCACGTCTGCCAGAAGTTCTGGCGCGGGCTGGGGGTCGTCGCCATCGAGAACCAGGCGAGGATATGACACTCCTCCAGCGTCCCCGGTCTGGGGGCACGGATGGGTCGCGGCGCGGCGACGGTGTATCCGCGCAATCTCGAGCACACCGACTGCATGGTCATCATGGGCTCCAACATGGCGGAGTGCCACCCGGTGGCGTTCCGCTGGCCCATGCGGGCCAAGATGAACGGCGGGAAGATCATCCACATCGACCCCCGGTTCACCCGCACCAGCGCGATGGCCGACATCCACTGCCAGATTCGCGCCGGCTCGGACATCGCCTTCCTGGGCGGGCTCATCAATTACGTGATCAACAGCCGCCGGTGGAACACGGACCCCTTCTTCCGGGAGTACGTGGTCAACTACACCAACGCGGCGACCCTCATCAACGACGACTTCAAGGACACCGAGGATCTCGACGGCGTCTTCTCCGGACTCCTGGAGTACAAGGAGCCCGACTTCTGGCCCTATAACGGGCACCAGGGACGCTACGACAACGCCACCTGGCAGTACCGCCGGGGGCCCCGGCCGCCCGGGCCGACGACCCAGGAGCTGATCCAGCGGCGCGCCGGTCCCCCGTTCGACGACCTGGTGCGCTCGCTCAAGCCGGGGCCGGCGGAACGGGATCCCACGCTCCAGCATCCCCGCTGCGTATTCCAGATCGTCAAGCGGCACTTCAGCCGCTACACGCCGGAGCTGGTGGAGCAGATCTGCGGCACCCCCAAGGAGAAGTTCTTGAAGGTGGCCGAGACCCTGCTCGAGTGCTCGGGCCGGGACCGGACCAGCGCGTTCGCCTACGCCGTGGCCTGGACTCAGCACACCTACGGCGTGCAGATGATCAGCTGCTGCGCCTTGCTCCAGCTCCTGCTGGGCAACATCGGGCGGCCGGGCGGCGGGGTGATGGCCCTGCGCGGCCACGCGGCGATCCAGGGGTCGACCGACGTGCCGACGCTGTATCACAGCATCCACGGCTACATGCCCATGCCGTCGGCCCTGGCCAGTCACGACACCCTGCGGCACTACCTGGCCGCCACCACGCGGCCGGGCGGGTTCTGGGCCAACACCCCGAAGTTCCTGGTCTCCTACCTCAAGTCCATGTACGGCGACGCGGCCACCAAGGAGAACGACTTCGGCTACGACTGGCACCCCAAGATCCTGGGCGACCATTCCCACATGGCCACTTTCGCCGCCATGGCCGAGGGGAAGGTGAAGGGGATGGTGTGCGTGGGCCAGAACCCGGCGACCTCGCTCAACGGGGCCGCCACCCGCCACGCCCTGCGCCAGCTCGAGTGGCTGGTGGTCAAGGACAACTGGCTCACCGAGACGGCCACCTACTGGTACCTGGCGCCCGAAGTGAAGAACGGGGAGGTCAAGGCCGAGGACATCAAGACCGAGATCTTCTTCTTCCCGTCCACCCAGATCGCCGAGTACGACGGGAGCTTCACCAACACCCAGCGGATGCTCCAGTGGCACTTCTTCGCGGCCAAGGCGCCGGGCGACTGCCGCACCGACAGCTGGTTCTACCACCAGCTGGCCAAGCGGCTGAAGCGGGCGTACGCCGACAGCACCCTGCCGCGGGACCAGGGGTGGAAGCACGTCACCTGGGACTTCGATCCCGATCCCGACGCTCCGGAATACGGCGAGGAGCTGTATCCGGGCGAGATCTCGGCGCTCAAGGTCCTGCGCGAGATCAACGGCTACGTCACCGGCAACCCCAAGCAGCACCTGAAGGGGTTCGGCGAGCTGAAGGATGACGGCTCGACCACCTGCGCCTCCTGGATCTACTGCGGGTGCTATCCCGCGCCGGACCAGAACCTCACGGCGCGGCGCGAGCCCGATCCCCCCGGCGTGCCGGGCGCGCACCTCAAGTGGGGATGGGCCTGGCCGGCCAACCGCCGGGTGCTGTACAACCGGGCCTCGGCGGACCCGCGCGGGGTGCCCTGGAGCGAGCGGAAGCGCTGGGTCTGGTGGGACCCCGCGGCCGTGAACCCGCCCGATCCCCGGACCGGCGCGGTCACCCGGGGGCGGTGGGTGGGGTACGACGTTCCCGACTTCGCGCTCACCAAGGCCCCGGATGCGCGCCCCCGGCCCGACGGCATCGGGCTCGACGCCCTGTCGGGCACCGACGCGTTCATCATGATGGCCGACGGCAGGGGGTGGCTGTTCGTGCCGGCGGGTCTGGTGGACGGGCCGCTGCCGACGCACTACGAGCCCGTCGAGTCGCCGGTGCAGAACCTGCTCTATCCCAAACAGCAGGTGAACCCCGTCCACAAGGTGTGGTCCAAGGGGAAGGACTACAACGCGCTGGCCGCACGGGTGGGGGACGAGCGGTTCCCCTATGTGATCAGCACCTATCGGCTGACCGAGCACTACCTGGCCGGCGCCATGAGCCGGTGGTTGCCCTGGCTGGCCGAGCTCCAGCCCGAGCTGTTCATCGAGATCGGCAAGGCCCTGGCCGCCGAGAAGGGGATCAAGAACACCGACTGGGTGAAGATCTCGACGCCGCGTGGCGAGATCCGCGCCAAGGCGTTGGTGACCGACCGGATCGGCGTCATGACCGTGGCCGGCAAACAGATCCACCACGTCGGCATGCCGTGGCACTGGGGCTGGATGGGGCTCTCGACCGGCGACGTGGTCAACGACCTCACGTCGTGGGTCGGGGACCCCAACGTGTCCATCCACGAAGGCAAGGCGTTCGTCTGCAACGTGGAGAAGGCGTGATATGGCCGAGGCAATGGGCTTCTTCACCGACACCACGATTTGCATCGGCTGCAAGGCGTGCGAGGTCGCGTGCAAGAACTGGAACCAGCTCCCGGCGCAGAACGGGGGCGTGAAGCAGCTGTCCGGCGACAGCTACGACAACACCGGCCGGTTGGACGGCATCAACTGGCGGCACGTCCGGTTCATCGAGCAGTTCGAGGGCCCCTACCAGGGGCGCTGGCTCATGATGAGCGACGTGTGCAAGCACTGCGTGCGGGCGGGGTGTCTCGAGGTCTGCCCCACCGGCGCCATCATCCGCACGGAGTACGACACCGTGGTCATCCAGTCGGACGTCTGCAACGGGTGCCGGGCCTGCATCGCCGCCTGCCCGTTCGGCGTCATCGACCTGAACCCGGTGTCGGGCACCGCGCAGAAGTGCACGCTGTGCTACGACCGGCTCCAGGTGGGCCTGGAGCCCGCCTGCTCCAAGGCCTGCCCCACCGACTCGATTCAGTTCGGGCCGGTCTCGGAGCTGCGGCAGCGGGCCCAGAAGCGCGTGGAGCAGCTCAAGGCCCAGGGCGTCAACGCCTACCTCTACGGCGACGACCCCAACGGGCCGCTGGGCGGGCTGAACGCCTTCTACCTGCTGGTGGACGAGCCCGAGGTCTACGGCTTGCCCAGGAATCCCCAGCTGCCCAGCCGCAACCTGGCGAAGAGCTCGGCCTGGACGGCGGCCAGCGCCGCCGTGCTCGGCCTGCTGGCCGTGGTCGGCCTGCGGAAGAACCGCATGGACCAGAAGGCCGGCGCCAACTAGACCCTGTACGGGCGCAGCATGCCGCGCTCCCGCGGCATGCCGCGTCCCTGCGGAGCGACTATGTCCGACACGTTCTTCACGGCCGCCCCCGACTGGACCTGGTTCATCGTGCCCTACTTCTTCGTGGGCGGGATCGCCGGGGGCGCGTATTTCCTGGCCGCTCTGCTCGATTGGTTCGGCGGCGCCGAGGACCGCTCCGTCGTCCGCACCGGCTACTATGTCGCGGCCATCGGCGGCCTCGTCAGCGGTGCCCTGCTGACCCTGGACCTGGGCCGTCCGGAGCGGTTCTGGCACATGCTGTTCCAGTCGAACAACCTCCCGGGGTTGAGCCTGAAAACCTGGTCGCCCATCTCCTTCGGCTCCTGGATCCTGCTCCTGTTTTCCCTGTTCGCGATCCTCTCGGCCCTGGGGGCGCGCGCCGAAGAGGGAAAGTCCCTGTCGCTCCGGGCGCTGCACGGCACCGGCCTGGCGAAGTTCGTGGCCCTGGTGGGCGGCTTGCTGGGGCTGGGCTTCGGCGGGTACACGGGCGTCCTGCTGGCGGTGACCAACCGCCCCATCTGGGCCGACAGCCCCTGGCTGGGAGCGCTCTTCCTCGCCTCGGGCGTGTCCACCGGTGCCGCCACCCTGGTGCTCCTGGGCCTCCGGCGGGGAGCCGCCCAGCGCTCGCTGCAATGGCTGTCGGCGGTGGACAATCGGGCCCTCCTGGTCGAGCTCGTCATCCTGGCGCTCTTCCTGGCGTCGCTGGGCCAGGTCTTCCGGGTCTGGCTGAGCGGCTGGGGGGTGGTGCTGCTCGTCGGGGTCGTGGGCGCCGGGATCCTCCTGCCCCTGGGGCTCCACCTGAGACCGGGCAGTTTCGGCCGGCTCGCCGCGCAACCCATGGTCAACGCGGCCAGGCTGGTGCTGGTGGGCGGGTTCCTGCTGCGGTTCGTCACCCTGCTGGCCTCCGAGGGGATCGAGCATCACCGCGTGGCCACGGGGGTGCTGCCATGAAGGCGAGAGCCGTCGGGTTGCTGGCCGTGGTCGCGGCGGCGATCGTGGGATGCGTCCAGAGCCCCGAAGCGGCCCGGGTACGCGCCGGCGGCCCCGGCGCCGACGTGGGGAACCGGGGGGCGGTGGTCCAGATGCACGGCGGCTCGAAGATGTACTACGGGACGCCGTGTAGAACCGCGAAGGTGAGATGCTCTGGGCCCGCGCCCGTGTTCGGCACCTAGCCAACCACGAACTCCGCACCCGGCTGGCGGAGGTTCGCCGGCAGACTCCCGAGTCCGAGACCTGGCTCGGGCTGCTCGAGGCCGCGCTGGCGGAGAGCGAGAACGGCGCCCCCTGGGCGGCCGCCGACGTGGAACCGGCGGCGGACCGGTCGGTCAAGGCGCCCGCGCTCTATCGCGCCCGCATCTCGCTCGACGGGCGCGCCGCCGGCCGCTGGGTGAGCCGGGCGGCGGCGCTCGCGACCACGCTTCCGCGGCTCCGCCTGGGCCGCGGGGAAGCCCTGGCGCTCCTCGAAGCGGCGGTCGGACAAGACGACCCCCGTCTGGACGCGATCGCCGCGGCGCGGGGCGCCGACCCTCCCGCGCTCCGGGTCGTGGCCCAGTTGGCCGCGCTGCCCCTGCTCCTGAGCCTCGGCGCGCGGTTCCGGACCCCGGGGCCCGACGCATGGTGGGAAGGGTATTGCCCGGTATGCGGCGCGTGGCCCGCGCTGGCGGAGTTCCGGGGCCTCGAGCGCAAGCGCTGGCTCCGATGCGGGCGGTGCGGCGGAGGGTGGGAGATCCCCTGGCTGCGCTGCCCGTTCTGCGGCGAGACGCACCACGACCATCTCGGCTACCTCGCGCCCGAAGGAGATGAACAGACTCGCCGCATCGAGGTGTGCCGGACCTGTCAGGGATATCTCAAGGCGGTGACCACCGTGCGCCCGCTCGCGCCCTGGGCGGTGCCGCTCGAAGACGCGGCGACCCTGCCGCTGGACGTCGCCGCGCTGGATCGGGGCTATCGGCGCCCGGAACGCCCCGGTCACCCGCTCGAGGCGCGGGTCACCGAGCGCCCCCGATCGCTGTTCGGGATCCGTCTCACCCTCCGTCGCCGGGATCCATGAGACCGCGGGATTTTTGCCGCGAGCTCCTCGCGGCGGTGGACGCCTCGGAGGGGCGCCGGAAGAAGCGGCGACGCGACACCACCCCCGACGCCATCGGCCTCGAGATCAAGCGCGACCTGCTGGAACGCGTGATCGCGGCCGATCCCGCGGCGGAAGACTTCGAATCCTGGCTGCACCAACAGTGCCTGGGTGCCCCGCAGGGCGAGGGCGGCGTTCGGGCCATGGCGCTGAGCATCCTGGAAGAGTGGCGGCTGGCGCACCAGACGGACGCGTTCCGCGACTGGCTGGCCCGGGGCGCTCCATCGGACGACGCCCGGGCCGGCGAAGGCCCCGGGACCGATCGCCGCCGCGCCGAGTACACCGGCTGAGGGGAGGAAGACCATGCGCATCGTTCCTCGTGTGACGACCGCCGTACCGGTGGCGAGCCTCATCGCCCTGGCCGCGTGCGGCGGGGGCCAACCCGCCGAGCGGCCGCTGGCCGGAGCGCCGCTGGAAGTCGTCGAGGCCATGAAGGCCCCCACCCCCGACCGGCTGATCTACGATCCGCCCGTGGACCTGGCGCAGCGGAGGACCGGACGCTGAGTGGAGCGGTCAGCACCGCCCAGGTCCTCGACGCCCTGAAGCGGGTCCGAGATCCGGACCTGGGGCGCGACATCGTCTCCCTGGGGTTCGTGAAGGACGTCGCCGTCCGCGAGGGCGCGGTGCGCTTCACCATCGAGCTCACCACCCCCGCCTGCCCGGTGCGGGATCGCCTTCAGGAAGAGGCGCGTCAGGCGGTGGCGGCGCTGCCGGGCGTAGCCGGGGTCGAGGTCACCCTGACCTCCCGGGTCCGCCCGTCGTTGGGCCCCGCCGCCCCGCTGGTCCCGGGGGTCAAGAACGTCGTCCCCGTCGCCAGCGGCAAAGGGGGCGTGGGCAAGTCCACCGTGACCGCGAACCTGGCGCTGGCCCTGGCGCGCACCGGGGCCCGGGTCGGGATCATGGATGCCGACGTCTACGGGCCCAGCATCCCGACGCTGCTGGGCGTCGGCGCCCTGCCCAAACCGACGACCCAGCGGGCCCTGCCGCCGGCCGAGCGTTACGGGGTGAAGGTCATCTCGATGGGGTTCTTCCTGCGCGAAGACGACGCCGTGATCTGGCGCGGGCCCATGCTGCACAAGACGGTCCAGCACTTTCTCGGCGAGGTGGACTGGGGCGAGCTCGACTACCTCCTCGTGGACCTGCCGCCCGGGACGGGCGACGTCCAGCTCACCCTCTGCCAGGCCATTCCGCTCACCGGGGCGGCCATCGTCTCGACCCCGCAGGAGGTGGCGCTCAAGGTCGCGCAGAAGGCGATCACCATGTTCGGCCGGCTCAACACGCCGGTCCTCGGGTTGATCGAGAACATGGCCTACTACGTCTGCCCCGGGTGCGGGGCGCGGGAGGAGATCTTCGGTTCGGGGGGCGCCCGGGCGGCCGCGCAACGTCTCGGGGTTCCCTTCCTCGGCGACATCCCGCTGGCCACCGCGATTCGCACCAGCGGGGACGCCGGGCGGCCCGTGGTCCTGGACGAGGCATCGCCCTTCGCCCGGGCCTATCTCGCCATCGCCGAAAAGCTGGCGGCGCAGATCAGCATCCGGAACATGCAGCGGGAGGTCGAGCCGTTGGTGCAGATCCGTTTCTGACGGGGGCCGCTTACCAGCGATCGGGCTTGCCCGCGTCGGGGAGAAACAGGCTCTGTCCGAAGCGAGTGCGCCCGAACGCGGCGATCAGCCGCTGAGTTTCGGGCGCGACGAAGAACCGCGCGAGGACCCGCGCGCCGCGCACGTTCACCCGGGGGGCGTTGCGCGGGTTGACCTCCATCACGTGATAGACGTTGTACAGCAGGGAATCCCCTTCCACCGCCGGCACCAGGCGGAGCCGCTCGTGCCACACCAGGTAGGTCGCCCGGTCGGTGAGCGTGTAGGCGCGCTTCTGATCGGCCATCTGAAGGGTCTCGCTCATCCCCTGTCCCGATTCGAGATACCAGCTCCCGGGGCCGGGGACCGCGATTCCGGCGCGCCGCCATAACGCCCGCTCCAGCTGGTGGGTCCCGGAGCGGTCCCCCCGCGACACGAAGAGCGCCCGTCCCGCCACCCGCGCGAGGGCCGCCACCGCGCTGGTCAGCCCGCGGACCCCGGCCGGATCCTCGTCCGGCCCCACGATCAGGAAGTCGTTGTGCATCACCAGGAGACGGCGCACGAAGTACCCCGAGTCCACCAGGGCCCGCTCCTGCTCGGGAGCGTGAGACAGCACCACGTCGGCATCGCCCCGGCGCCCCAATTCCAGCGCGTGGCCGCTCCCGACCGCGATGACCTTCACCCGATAGCCCGTCTGCCTCTCGAAGCGGGGGAGCAGACTGTCCAGCAACCCGCTGTCCCGAGTCGAGGTGGTCGTGGCCAGGAGGACGTCGCCCGCAGCCTGGCCCTCCAGGCCGCCGGCCAGGGACGCGGCCAGACACGCGACCCGGATCGCGAGCACCGACGGGCGCATGGACGATCAACTTAGCGGTTCCCGGGGGAGCGGCCAGGCGCGGGCTTGACGAGCGTCCCGGCTCGCGGTTAAGACCCCTGTCCGCCATGCGTTCCGTCACCCCAGGGATCCTGGTCCTGCTCGGCACCGCCGCGGTCGTCCGGGCGGCGCCGGCCCGAGCTCAGGCCGAGCCGACCGCGCCGCGGGACTCCGCCGCCCACCGGCTACCTCCGATCACGGTCACGGCCACGCGCTCCGACGTCCCGCTGGCGAAGGTGCCGCACGCGGTGCAGGTCCTCGAGCGGGCCGAGATCAGCCGGGCCCGCCCCACCTGGGGGCTGGACGAGGCGCTGCTGGGCGTGCCGGGCGTGTACGTGGCGAACCGCTACAACTTCTCGCTGGATCAGCGCGTCGCCATCCGGGGGTTCGGCGCCCGCTCGGCGTTCGCGATGCGGGGGGTCAAGGTTCTGCTCGACGGCATCCCCCAGACCCTCCCGGACGGGCAGGGCCAGCTCACCAACCTGGAGCTGGGGCTGGTGGATCGGATGGAAGTGCTCCGGGGCGCCTCGTCCGCCCTGTTCGGGAATGCGTCCGGCGGCGTGATCAGCCTGTGGACCGACCCGACCCCCGGTGACGGCAAGCGCAGGGAATACGAGGTGCGCCTGGTCGGGGGCGCGTTCGACCGAGATCTCGAGCGGACCTGGACCAAGTGGCAGGGCGCCGCGCGGTTCCGGGCCGCGGGGGGAGCGGCGTTGGTGGCCGTTTCGCGGCTGGCCTACGAGGGCGAACGCGATCACAGCAACGCGGACCTCCGGAATCTGAACCTTCGCTACCAGCGGCCGCTGGCCCGGGGGTGGGAGTTGTCCCTGACCCTCGATGCCGGGGACCAGCCGCGGGCCGACAATCCGGGGGCTCTCACCGCCCAGGAGTTGCGCGCCAACCGCGACAGCGCCGCGGCGGCCAACCTGCTCAGCCGGGCCGGCAAAGCCGTGCGCCAGCTCCAGACCGGGGTGATGCTGCGCCGGGCGGAGCCGGGGGGCGGCGAGGCCGCGGTGACGCTCTTCGCGCTCACCCGCGACCTCGACAATCCCCTCCCCTTCGCCTACATCCGGCTGGACCGCCGGGCCTACGGCGCGCGGGTCACGGTGACTCATCCGCTCCGCGGGGCGCACCTCCCCCGGCGCGTCACCTTCGGGCTCGACTTCCAGCGGCAGCGGGACGATCGCGTCAACCACCCCAACGACGGGGGCCGGCCCGACACCTCGACCCGCACGCTGGACCAGCTCGAGCAGGTGTCGGAACTGGGGCCGTTCGTGCAGGTCGGCCTCGCGCTCTCGCCGGTCGCCGCGGTCACGGCGGGCGCGCGCTACGACCGCGTCAGTTTCCGGGTGCGCGACCGGCTGGTGACCGGCAGCAATCCGGACGATTCCGGCGAGCGGGTCATGGAGGCGGTGAGCGGTTCGCTGGGCGTGACCGTAGAACCCGGTGATCGCGTGGTTCTCTACGCCAGCGCCGCTTCGTCGTTCGAGACCCCCACCACCACCGAGCTGGCCAACCGGCCCGATACGGCCGGCGGCTTCAACGCGGCGCTCGAGCCCCAGCGCGCCTGGAACTATGAACTGGGCGCGCGTTCCGCCGGAGGGGGGCTTCTGACCTGGAACGCGGCGCTCTTCCGGGTGGACGTCGAGAACTTGCTGGTTTCGTTCGAGATCCCCTCGTCGCCCCAGCGGCGGTTCTTCCGCAACGCCGGCCGGGCCCGCCACGTGGGACTGGAGATCGGCGGGAGCCTGGTGCCGGGTGAGGCGGTCGTGGTGCGGGGGAGCTGGACTTGGTCGCGCTTCCGCTACGTGGACTACGCCGTGCCCGCGGCCGGCGGTGGACTCCTCGTCCGTGACGGGAGCCGGGTCCCAGGGATCCCGGAGCACTTCGGCCGGCTGCTCGTGCGGGTTGGGCCGGCTGCCGCGCGCGGCGCCTGGATCGAGGTCGAACAGACGGCCTCGACCGGCTACCCGGTGGACGACACCGCGGCGGTGCGGGTCTCCGGGTGGAGCGTGACCACGTTGCGTGCGGGATGGGACGGCAGGCTCGGAGACCTGGGGCTGCACCCCTTCCTCGCGGTCGCCAACGTGTTCGACCGTCACTACGTGGGGTCGGTGGTGGTCAACGCGGCGCGCGGGCGGTACTACGAGCCCGCGCCGGGAAGGCATCTCTACCTGGGGGTGTCGCTCGGAGCCGGGTGGTGAGAGCCCCGAGTAGAAGGCTCGCCCGGGGTCGTCGCGGGACGGGGTCGGATTACTTGTACCGGTAGGTGATTCGCCCGCGCGTCAGATCGTAGGGCGAGAGGTCGACCGCGACGCGGTCGCCCTGGAGGATCCGGATGTAGTTCTTCCGCATCTTGCCGCTCACGTAGGCCAGGACTTCGTGGCCGTTCTCGAGCTTCACCCGGAACGTGGTATTGGGGAGGACTTCCGTCACCGTCCCCATCATCTGAATTGCGTCGCCCGCCAAACAACCTCCGGTTACGCTGTCGCTCTGGTCTCGCCGCCGGCACCCGTCTGCGCGATGTAGTAGGCGTGCCGCCCGCAGGCCTTGCAGGTCAGGCTCACGCGCGGCGCGGCCGTGGGGGCGGCCAGGCTCCGACGGCGGGGCACCCGCACAATGGTCCGGGTGCCGCATGAGGGGCACACCAACGGCGCATGCTCCCGATCGGCCGCGATCAAGGCCAGCGCCTCCGGTGCCCGGTATTCCTTTACTCCGCGTCGGCCCAAACCGCCGCCAACACCTCCTTCAGCGATAAAAATAGCCCCGCTCCGGGGCGGAGGAAAAGCGCCGCGCCGTCTTGACAGCCCCCCGCTCGCGCGTATCTCTCAGTGCAACAGGAGGTTGCGATGGGCGAGCCGGCCGACTATCAGCCCTTGGCAGAGATCGAAGTGGACCAGGTGAAGCCCGACGCCCGGGGATTCACCCTCACCGGGCAGGGGGCCGACCGGGCCGAGTATCGGCTGGACGTCCACTTCGAGATGCCGCTGGATTCGCGTACCCGGGCGGTGCTCGGGGAGCTGCTGTCGCATTCGGATCTGGTGATCTCGCGCCGCCCTCCGGCGGGTCTGGGTGCGCCGCTGCGCGGCCGTCGGGAGCGCGCCGGCCGCTGAGGGGGCCGCGCCCTTGACCGTCCCCCACCCTATCCCTAGCTTGGCGCCACCTTCTTGCCCTGAACGGGTTCCGGGATGGCGGCGGAGCTGGGCGGATCGCAAATCTCTTCGCTGCTCGAAACCCTCCCCGGGATTGCGAGCGTGCTCCGCAGTCCCGTGGCCGACGCCTTGGTGCGTGCCATCCGGGCGGCCGCGGGGGTCGGGGAGTTCACGCTGGAGGACGCCGAGGAGCTGGTGCGTTACGCCGTCCGGCGCGGCCTCATCGGCGCCGAAGAGGGAGACCGGGTCCTGGCCGACGTTCAGGGTCCCCTGAAGGGCAAGCGCCGGGCGGTCAAACCCTCCCGGCCCAAGGCGCCGAAGAAGAAGCCGCCGAAGAAGAAGTCCCGCCGCTAGACCCGGAACCCCTTGACCAGCTGACGGAGCTTTTCTGCGGCCTGGAGCAGGCTACCGGTGGCCGCGGCCATCTCTTGCGTGGAGGCGCCCTGCTCTTGGGCCGCCGCGGTGACCTGCTCGGCGCTGGTGGCGTGGGCGGCGGCCCGCGTGGCGGCCTGCTGGGCGCGCTCCTTCAGGCGGTCGGTGGTGGCGCGGCTGACCTGGGCCGCCTGGGTGACCCGGGCGGCCGCGCGTTCCACCTCCTCGACCGCCGCGACGATCTCCGTCAGGCCGCGGGCGGCGCCCTCCGCCACGCCCTCGATGCCCCGGACCTTGGCCTGGCCCGCGGCCATGGTGGCCGTCACCTCGTCCACCTGGTCGCGGATCGCGGCGGTCGTGTGCGCGACCTGTTCCGCGGCCCGCGCCGACTCGTCGGCCAGCTGGCGGACTTCCTCGGCCACCACGGCGAAGCCGCGTCCGTGCTCGCCGGCCCGGGCCGCCTCGATCGCCGCATTGAGAGCCAGGAGGTTGGTCTGAGACGAGATGCGCCGGATGAGGTCCACGAAGTCGTCGATGGCCGCGCTCTGTTGAGCCAGCTGCGTGATCTGGCGGGACGTGGTCTGGACCACCTCGCGGACGTCGAGCAGCGCGCCCCCCGCGGCGGCGATGTCGCCCCGGTGCCGGTCGGCGACCGTGCGGATCTCCTCTCCCAGCCGGGCGACGCGCTGCGCCGAGTCCGCCATCTCGCCGGTCTCCTGGCTCAGCCGCTCCAGGCCGCTCTGCACGTCGGCCAGCGCGGCACGCTGTTCCTCGGCTCCCTTCGCCACGTCCACCATGGCGGTCGAGATCTCGGCGCTGGAGGCGGCGAGCTCTTCGCTCACCGCCGAGAGGTCGCTGGCCGAGCCCGCGATGCGATCGGCCTCCTGAACGACCTCGGCCACGATGGCGCGCAACCGGTCGCCCATCGCCCGCATGGTGTCGGCCAGGATCCCGAACTCCTCGGGCATCCGGCCCGTGGTCACGGGGCGCAGGTCGCCCGCGCCGAAGCGCTCCGCCGCCGTCACCAGGCGGACCAGCGGCCCCTGCACGCCGCGGAGGGTGGCCAGCGCCAGCAGGGCGCCGATCGTCACCATGAACCCGAGCAGGACGTAGAGCAGCAGCTCGCGGCGTCCCGCCAGCGCCGCGAGGCGCGCGTTGGCGTCACGGGCCCGGTCGGCCTGCCGGGCGGAGAGGGCGCGCACCAGCGTGCTGAGCTCCGCCGCGGGCTGGCGGGTCGCCGCCGACTGCGCCAGGGCCTCCGCGGCCCGGCCCAGGTCCTTCAGGGCGTGGGCCAGCGCATACTCCACCTGGATGGCCGACTGGAGCTGTTTGACGCGGCTCAGGGCCACGCGATCCTCCACCGCGAACGCCTCGAGCCGCTCCAGCCGCCGGTGGTAGAGAAACGCGGCCTCGGCGGCCGCCTGAAACTGGGCGCGCAGGTCCTCGGCGGGCGTGGTCAGGTACTGCTCGGCCGCGCGGATTTCGTCGAAGACCGTGGTCACCAGGCCGCTCCAGATCTCGGTGGAGATTCGCAGAGCCTCGATCTCCTGCATGACCGCGCGCCGCATTTCCCCGAGCACCCCCACGCCGATCAGCGCGGCCGCCGTGAGGCCGACCAGCAGGACCCCGAGCCCGGCGATGACCCGCCAGCGAATGGTGTGGAGCAGCTGGGCGGCGCGCGGCAGGACCTTCACGGCGCCGCCTCCGTCAACAGCCTGCCGCCGCGCACCACCCCGATCACCGCGCTGCGCCCCGCCACGTCGCCCTCTTCGTCGAAAGCGACGGGTCCGGTGACGCCCTCGTAGGCGGGGCGGGCAGTTCCGACCCCGGCCAGCCAA
>DATLXT010000318.1:0-18288 GCA_035575475.1 Gemmatimonadales bacterium
ACCGCCACGATGGGCCTCACCGCCGTCGCCGTCCCGCCGCCGCCCAGTACAGCGCGGCCGCCACCGCCCGGCGCCACTCCGCCGCGCGCGCCCTCACCGTCCGGGCGCCGGGCCCCGGCGTGAACCGGGTGAAGGCCCGGCCGGCCAGGAACTCGTCGGGACTCCGCCACACTCCCGCCCCGAGCCCGGCGAGGCCCGCGGCGCCCAGGGCCGTGGTCTCGAGCACGTCCGGACGCGCCACGGGGACGCCCAGGAGGTCCGCCTGGAACTGCATCAACCACCCATTGGCCGCGGCGCCGCCATCCACCTGAAGCGCGCGAAGCGAGAGCTTGGCGTCGGCCGTCATGGCCTCCAGCACCTCCAGGGTGCTGAAGGCCATGGCTTCGAGGGCGGCCCTCACCAGATGTGCCCGGGTGGTGCCGCGGGTGAGCCCCACGATGGTGCCGCGGGCCTCGGGTTCCCAGTGGGGCGCGCCCACGCCCACGAACGCCGGGACGAAGTAGACGCCACCCGTGTCGGCCACGCCGCGCGCCAGCGCTTCGGTCTCGGCCGCGTCCCGCAACACTCCCAGCCCGTCCCGCAACCACTGGACGGCCGCCCCCGCGATGAAGATGCTGCCCTCCAGCGCGAACACCGGTTCACCGCGCCGGCCGCAGGCGATCGTGGTCAGCAGACCGTGTCTCGATTCGGGGCGCCGGGACCCGGTATTGAGCAGGAGGAAGGCGCCGGTGCCGTAGGTGTTCTTGGCGGACCCCGGCGACCAGCACCCCTGTCCGAACAGCGCCGCCTGCTGGTCGCCCGCGATGCCGGTGACGGGAATTCCGGCGCCGAAGAACGACGGGTCACACTCGCCGAAGAGACCGCTCGAGGGCCGGATCTCGGGGAGCGCATCGCGCGCCACCCCGAAGAGCGCGAGCAGGTCCGCATCCCAGGACCGGCGGGTGATGTCGTAGAGCATGGTGCGCGCGGCGTTGGTGTGATCGGTGGCGAAGCTCCGGCCCCTGGTGAGCCGGAACAGCAGCCAGGAGTCGACGGTGCCGAACACGGCGTCGCCCCCCCGCATGCGGCGCTCCAGCCCCGGCACGTGCTCGAGCATCCATTCGATCTTGGTGGCCGAGAAGTAGGGGTCCAGCACCAGGCCGCAGCGTTTCCGAATCAGCGGCGCCCTGCGCCGCCGGGAGAGCTCGGCACAGCGGCGCGCGGTGCGCCGGTCCTGCCACACGATGGCGCGGTAGAGCGGCCGGCCGCTGCTCCGCTCCCACACGCACACCGTCTCCCGCTGGTTGGTGATGCCGATGGCAGCCGGTACGACCTGCGCCTGGCGCAACGCCTCGCGTCCGGCCTCGACCGTGACCCGCAGGATCTCCTCCGGATCGTGCTCCACCTCGCCGGGGGCGGGGTAGTGCTGAGGCAGCTCCCGGTACCCCCGCCCCAACACCCGTCCGTCGCTCGCCACGACCAGGGCGGTCGAGCCCGTGGTGCCCTGATCCAGAGCGAGGATCGCGCTCATGGGCCGAAGGGCGGGTGCACCACGCCCTGCTCGGTCACGTAGGCGGTTACGTAGCGGGCCGGCGTGACATCGAAGGCCGGGTTCAGAGCAGGCACATCAGCAGGGGCGACCGGGCGGCCCGCCAGCGTCTTGACCTCCTCGGGCGGCCGTTCCTCGAGGGGGATCTCGTCGCCCCCGCCGACGGTGGGGTCGATGGTCGAGGACGGGGCCAGCACGTAGAAGGGCACGCTGTGGTGCAGGGCGGCGACCGCCAGCGCGTAGGTCCCGATCTTGTTGGCCACGTCGCCGTTGCTGGCGATCCGATCGGCGCCGACCAGGACCAGGTCCACCCGCGCCGCGCGCATCAGCGCCGCCGCCGCCCCGTCGGCGATCAGCGTGCAGGGCACCCCGGCGTGCGCGAGCTCCCAGGCCGTGAGCCGCGCGCCCTGAAGCACGGGCCGGGTCTCCCCCACGAAGACGTGCACCCGGCGGCCGGCACGGTGGGCCAGATAGACCGGCGCGAGCGCCGTGCCGATGCCCCCGGTGGCGAGCGCGCCGGCGTTGCAGTGGGTGAGGAGGTTGGCGCCGTCGGGAATGAGCGGGAGACCGTGCTCCCCGATGCGGCGGCACATCTCTCGATCTTCCTCCCAGATGGCCGTGGCTTCGTCCTTCAGCCGCTCCCACAGCTCGGTGCCGTCACCGGGCGTCCCGTGCGCCGCCCGGCGCATGCGGTCCAGCGCCCACCCCAGATTGGCGGCCGTGGGACGGGTGGCCCGCAGCAGTTGGATCAGCGCGTCCAGCCGCGCCAGAAAGCGCCCCCGATCGTGCCCGCGCGCCTCGCGCAGGCCGGTGACCAGGCCCATGGCCGCCGCGATGCCGATCAGCGGCGCGCCCCGCACCTGCATGGTGCGAATGGCGTCGGCCACCGCCTCGGCGCTCTCCAGGTCTCGCGTGAGATGAGCCTCGGGCAGCGCGCGCTGGTCCACGATACGGACGGCGCCGCTCGGGCTCCAGGCGATAGGCTGGACGCTCATGAGGCCAAGCTAATACGGAATGCGGAATTGCCCACTCCCCATTCCCCATTCCCCATTCCGCATTCCGCATTCCCCATTCCGCATTCCGCGTTAGGATTCATCGCCATGACCTACGACACCCTGCTTTTCGACGTCAAGGACGGGATCGGGTTCGTCACCATCAACCGTCCCGACAAGCTCAACGCGCTCAACGACCGCGTCATGGACGAGCTGGCCCATGCGGCCGGCCGCATCGCCTCCGACGACGCTATCCGCGGGGCCATCCTCACCGGCGCGGGGAGCAAGGCGTTCGTGGCCGGCGCGGACATCGGGGACCTGGCCCGGCAGGGCCCCTTCGACGGCAAGGCCCGCGCGCTCCGCGGCCAGGCCGTGCTCCGGCGGATCGAGACCTGCGGCAAGCCCGTGATCGCGGCGATCAACGGCTACGCACTGGGCGGCGGGTGCGAGCTGGCCCTGGCCTGCCACCTCCGCGTGGCCGCGGATACCGCCCGGTTCGGCCAACCGGAGGTCAAACTGGGCATCGCCCCGGGCTATGGCGGCACCCAGCGCCTGCCCCGTCTCGTGGGCAAGGGCCGGGCCCTTCAGCTCATCCTCACCGGCGAAATGATCGACGCCCAGGAGGCCTACCGGATCGGCCTGGTCAACAAGGTCGTCCCGGCAGCCGACCTGCTCGCCGAAGCCGAACGGCTGCTCCGGGGTATTCTCGCCGTGGGCCCCCTCGCGGTGCGGCTCGCGCTGGAAGCCGTGGAGCGGGGACTCGACATGAGCCTGGAGGAGGGCCTCCTGCTCGAGGCCAACCACTTCGGGCTCCTGGCCGCGACGGCGGACATGAAGGAGGGGCTGACCGCATTCCTGGAAAAGCGTCCACCTCGCTTCGAAGGGCGCTGAGCGCCGGGGTGGTCGTGGCCGCGGCCACGGCGGCGTGCTTCGAAGCACGCCCCCGCCCCGCGCCCCCCGTGCTCGCGCTCACCCTGGACACCGCGCTGGTGTGCTCGCCGGATACGCTCACCGGGGTCCTCCGGGCCGAGGACCCGGATGGCCTCGACTCCCTGTGGCTCACGGTAGACGAGAACGAGGTGGGCGTGGACGGAGGGCTGCGCGAGGTGTTCGAGTCCCGCTTTCGGATGCCGATCCGGGCCGGGCTGAACCCCGGGGCCACCCTGGAAGTCGTGCTCCGAGGGCGCGACCTGGCGGGGTTCTCCGACACCCTGCGGCGCTCGGTCGGGGTGACCCGGTGTGATGTAACGACTTAACTAAGTCTTGACGTGACAATGACTTCTGGGTATGCTTAGAGGGTTGTCTGGAGGCTCGGGCAGGCTTGACCGCGCCACGGGACGCCCCGTGGCGCGGCGTGCTAGCAGGGGCGGGGAGAGTTCCCATGGACCGAAAGGGACGCCGGGCGCCGGTGCGGGTGGGGGAGGTGCTGGAAAGCTTCCTGGCCACAAGCGGAATCGGCCGGCGGCTGGCCCAGGCACAGGTCGTGCCGGACTGGCCCCGACTGGTCGGCCCCCAGATCGCGGCGGTGACGCGGCCCGAGAGCGTCTCACCCGACGGCACCTTATTCGTGCGGGTCGCGAGCAGCGCGTGGATGACCGAACTCCAGCTCATGACGCCCGAAATCATGGCCCGGATCAACGCCGGCAAGGGTCCCGGCCGCATCCGAGCCATCCGCTGGCTCCTCTCACACTGACGGGACATGGCCAAGGGGAAAGCGACAGCGCCCAAGACCAAGGGTAACGGCGGCTACCAGGCGGACTCCATCCAGGTCCTCAAGGGCCTGGAGGCGGTCCGGCGGCGGCCGGCCATGTACATCGGCTCGGTGTCGGCGCGCGGGCTGCACCACCTGGTCTACGAGGTGGTGGACAACTCGGTGGACGAGGCGCTCGCCGGCTACTGCACCCGCATCGACGTCACCATTCACCCCGACAACTCGGTGACGGTGGCGGACAACGGGCGTGGAATCCCGGTGGACGTTCACCGGACCGAGAAGAAGCCGGGCGTGGAAGTGGCGCTCACCGTGCTCCACGCGGGCGGCAAGTTCGACAAGAGCACCTACAAGGTGTCGGGCGGCCTCCACGGCGTGGGGGTCTCGGTGGTGAACGCCCTTTCGGAGAAGCTCGAGGTCTGGGTGGACCGCGACGGCAAGCGGCATCACATGGCCTTCGAGCGGGGCGAGACCAGGAAGAAGCTGGAGGTCGTCGGGAAGGCCAAGGGAACCGGGACGACCGTCTGGTTCAAGCCCGACACCGAGATCTTCACCGAGACCCGCTTCGATTACGGAACCCTGGCGAACCGCCTCCGCGAGCTGGCCTTCCTGAATAAGGGGCTCGCCATCACGCTCAAGGACGAGCGGAAGGGCCAGCAGCGCGAGGAGACCTTCCAGTACAAGGGCGGGTTGGCGGAGTTCGTGAAGTGGCTGATCGGCAACCGCCGCCCCCTCCACCCCAAGCCCATCAGTTTCGAGGCCGTCCGCGACGGCGCGGAGATCGAGGGGGCGATTCAGTACGATGACCAGTACAGCGAGAACACGCTGACCTTCGTCAATAACATCAACACCCACGAGGGCGGCACCCACCTCACGGGATTCAAGGCGGCGCTCACCCGCACGATCAACGAGTGGGCCAAGAAGGACGGGCTCCTCAAGAAGGAAGAGTTCACCCTGACCGGCGACGACGTCCGGGAGGGTCTGAATTGCGTGCTGCACGTCAAGGTGAAGCACCCGCAGTTCGAGGGGCAGACCAAGACCAAGCTGGGGAACTCGGAGATCGAGGGCGTGGTGAAGAGCGTGGTGGGCGAGGCCCTGAGCGAGTTCTTCGACAAGAACCCCAGCGTGGCGCGGGCCATCATCGCCAAGGCGATCAGCGCGGCCCGGGCCCGGGAGGCGGCGCGGAAGGCGCGCGAGCTGGTGCGGAAGAAGAGCGGGCTGGACGCCGGGATCCTGCCCGGGAAGCTCGCCGACTGCTCGCTCACCGACCCCAAGCTCTGCGAGCTGTACCTCGTCGAAGGTGATTCGGCCGGCGGCTCGGCCAAGCAGGGCCGGGACCGGGCCTTCCAGGCCATCCTCCCGCTGCGGGGGAAGATCCTCAACGTGCAGAAGGCCCGGATCGACAAGATCCTCTCGAACGAGGAGATCCGCACCATCATCACGGCCATCGGTACCGGCGTGGGCGAGGACTTCAACCTCGACGAGGCGCGCTACCACAAGATCATCATCATGACCGACGCCGACGTGGACGGCGCGCACATCCGCACCCTGCTCCTCACGTTCTTCTATAAAGAGATGAAGGACCTGATCGACGCGGGGTACATCTACATCGCCCAGCCGCCGCTCTTCCGGGTCGCCAAGGGCCGGGAGGAGTACTACGCCTACGACGACCGGGAGCGCGATGCCCTGATCAAGCGCCTGAGCAACGGGCAGGAGGGGCACGGCAACATCGTGGTCAACCGCTACAAGGGACTCGGCGAGATGAACCCCGAGCAACTCTGGAAGACCACCATGGACCCGGCCACCCGCACCATCCTGAAGGTCGAGATGGAAGACGCCGCCCAAGCCGCCTACCTCTTCGAAACCCTGATGGGGGACGAGGTGGAGCCCAGACGGAAGTTCATCGAGGAGAACGCGAAGTTCGTCCGGAACCTCGACGTGTGACGGGCGGGGCGGGGTCGCGCCGGGCTCGGCGGCCCTCGCGGGATCCCGCTCCGTCCGGGCACCACGGCACCGGCACGCCCGGCTATGCCCTATCTGATCGCCCTCGCCCTGCTCGCCGCCGCCCTGGCGTGGTTCTTTCTGGGCGGCCGCCAGGCGCCCGGACCCGCCGCCCCTCGCCCGCCCCGCGACGACGTGGACTACCAGGAGCTCGAGGAGGCCGAACGCGAGGTGCGCGAGGCGGACGACGAGGATAGCGTGCGGGATTGGGGGCCCGGCGTCCCCCGCCCTCCCCACGGCTTGTGACCGAGATCACCTGCGGCGCGGCCGCAACACTTGACCCCGGACCGTCGTCCCGCTGAATGTGTACCTAGCTAGAGAACACAAGGTGGCGGCACCCGGCCCCGTTGCGCCCGCGATCGGCCAACGGGGCCTGTTGTTACCGCCGCCGCCGGGTCGATATGGACGCCCGCACGCTGCTCGACGGCCTGGATGTCGGTCTCGTCGCCATCGCTCCCGACTGGACGATTGACGAGTGGACCGCGCCGGCTGCGCGCCTCACCGGCCTCCCGGCTTCCCGGGTGCTGGGGCAGAACTTCTGGGTGGCCTTCCCCACAGCCAGGGGGACCCACGTCGAGCGCGTGCTCCAGGACGTGCTGGCCGACGGCCAGGAGCGCCAGTATCTCTGGCCCGCCCGGGCGCCGGAGCTGTCCGGTCTGGTGTTCGAGACCCGGGTCACGCGCGGTCCGCGGAACTACCTCCTGCTCCTCTTCCGGCAGGTGCGCGAGGAGATTCCCGCCCAGTCGCGCGCGGCCCAGATTCTCACCGCGTTCGAGACCGAGCGCCGGCTGTACTATCAGCTCTTCAGCGCCCTCCCGACGCCGACGCTGATTCTCGCCCTGGACGGCCAGGTTCTCGAGGCGAACCCGGCGGCGGTCACGCTCCTGGGTCTCCCGGATGCGCCCGCCGCCCGGGGGCGGTGTCTGAGCGATTGGGTGGCGCCGAGCCAGCGTGAGCCGCTGACCCGAACGCTGCGCGAAGCGGTGGCCCGCCGCCGGCGCGCGCGGTTCACCTTCGAGACCCCGGGCGAGCCGCCGCGGGAGGTGGACGCCGTGGTGGACAACGTGGACCCGCACTCCGCCGGGGGACGGCTGCTGTTTTTGGCCGAGGACGTGTCCACCGAGCTGCTGCTCCAGCGCAAGCTGTTTCAGGCGGACCGGCTCGCCCAGTTGGGAGCCCTCCTCGCCGGCGTGGCGCACGAGCTGAACAACCCCCTGGCCGCGATCGCCGCGTTCGCCGAGGTCCTCGAGACGGATGCCGCTTCCGACGAGGCGCGCGAGAGCGCGGCCATCATCCACAGCGAGGCTCTGCGGGCCGGCCGCGTGATCCAGACCCTGCTCGACTACGCCCGCCAGCGCCCCCAGCTCTCGACGGCGGTGGACGTGCGGGACGTCGTGGATCGGGCGCTGGCGCTCATCGGGAACCAGCTCCGGCGGGCCCGGGTCCAGCCGCTGGTAGCGATCCCCGACGAGGTCCCCGCGGTGCTGGGCGACCCGCAGGAACTCCAGCAGGTGATCTTGAACGGGGTGGTCAACGCCATTCAGGCGATCGAGAGCACGGGCCGCGCCGGGCGGATCCTGGTGTCGGCCCGGCGGGCGGACGGCTTCGTGGTGCTGACCGTCGAGGACACCGGACCCGGGGTGCCGTCGGAGATCCTCGATCGGGTGTTCGACCCGTTCTTCACCACCAAGGGGGAGCAGGGCACGGGGCTCGGCCTCTCGATCAGTCTGGGGCTGGTGCGGGGTATGGGGGGGCGGATGTGGCTGGAGAACGTGGAGGGCGGGGGCGCGCGTCTCCTGGTCGAACTGCCGGTGGAAGGCGCTCGGCCAACGCCGGGCCGCGAGGGAGCGGAGGGGACGGCGACGCGGCCGCTTGCGGTGCTGCTGGTGGAGGACGAGCCGGCGGTCCGTCGGGGCATGGCCAAGATGATGGAGCGTCTGGGGCACCGGGTGACCGCCGCCGAGGGGTACACCGACGCCCGCGCCCGCCTCCAGAATCCGGCGCCCGCTTACGACGCCCTGGTCGTGGACGTGCACCTGGACCAGGGCCGCACGGGGTTCGACCTGTTCGAGGACCTGCGGCTCGAAGGACGGGGGCGCGAGCGGCGCGTCGTGTTCATCACGGGCGACTCGGTCTCGGTCCGCACCCGGGAGGCGCTCGCCCGCACCGAGCGCCCGGTGCTGAAGAAGCCGTTCAGGCTCGGGGAGCTGCGCGAGGTGCTCGACCGGGTGGCGGGGCCGACAGCACCTCCACCCCTGCGCGGGTAACCCGGTGACTGACCAGCGGCAGCGGCCGCTGGCCCATGCGGTCCTCGATCGTCACGGCGTCCGCCAGCGTCTCGAAGCCGATGCGGAGGCCGGCCTCGTCCTTGGCGAACACCGACGCGATGGGTTCCCCCTCGAGCACCTTGTCCCCCGGCTTCACGGTGATCACGAACCCCACGGTCGGATCGATGGCGTCGTCCACCCGGCGGCGCCCGCCTCCCATCGCCACGATGCCCCGCCCGATGGCGCGGGGCTCCACCCGCGCCACCACCCCGGTGCGGGGGGCGGTGTAGACCTCGACCGCTTGGGCCTGGGGGAGGAGGGCGGGATCCTCGATCACGTGGGGATTGCCCCCTTGGGCTTCGATCACCTGCTCGAACTTCTCGGCCGCGAGGCCGGCGCCCAGCGCGCCCTCGAGCTTTTTCCGGGCCCGGGCCCGCGACGGCTCGACGCCGGCCGCGAGCAGCATCTCGACGCCCAGGGCGAAGGTCACCTCCATCAGGTCCGGTGGGCCCTCGCCGCGCAGCGCGAGAATCGCCTCCTCGGTCTCCAGGGCGTTGCCGCAGGCCCGTCCCAGGGGGCGATCCATCGCCGTGACCAGCGCCGTGGTGGGACAGCCGCGGTCCTCGCCCAGCGCGATCATGGTGCGGGCGAGTTCCAGGGCCTGGTCTTCCCGCGGCAGGAACGCCCCGCTTCCCTGCTTCACGTCCAACACCAGCGCGGTGAGCCCCTCGGCGAGCTTCTTGGACATGATGCTGGCGGCGATGAGGGGGATCGCCTCGACGGTGGCGGTCACGTCGCGGAGGGCGTACAGCTTCCGGTCCGCCGGGGCGATCTCGGGCGTCTGGCCGATCATGGCGCACCCCAGGCGCAGGACCTGGGCCTGGGCTTCGGCCAGCGTGAGCGCGGTGCGGAAGCCGGGGATGGCCTCGAGCTTGTCCACCGTCCCGCCGGTATGGCCCAGGCCGCGCCCCGACATCATGGGCACGGCGACTCCGCACGCCGCCACCAGCGGCGCCAGCACCAGCGAGACCTTGTCGCCGACGCCCCCGGTCGAGTGCTTGTCCACCCGGGGCGCGGCCCACCCCTCGAAGGTCAGACGCTGCCCCGAGGCCAGCATGGCATCGGTGAGCGCGGCCAGCTCGTGGCGCTCCAGCCCGCGAAAGTACACCGCCATGAGCAGGGCGGACATCTGGTAGTCCGGCACCCGGCCCGCGGTATACTCTGCGATCAGGGCGGACCACTCCTCGGCCGAGAGGGCGGCGCCGTCGCGCTTGCGTTCGATCAAAGGCACGACGATCATTAGCTCCCACCCCGACCGCGGAGTCGTCGATGCGCCTTCCGTCTCTCCTCCTCGCTCTGGCCGCCGGCGCCGGGTCGGCGGGCGTGGCCCAGTCGGCGGCGGACCATGTGGCCCAGGGCGACAGCGCGCACCAGGCCCTCCGGCCCGAGGCCGCGCTGGCCCACTACCGCGCGGCGTTGGCGCTCGACTCGCTCGACTACGCGGCGAACTGGAAGGCGGCCCGGGCGATCGCCGACATCGCCAAGCAGATCACCGGCGATGCCGACTCGCTGAAGCGGCGGCGGGACAGCCTGTACACGGTGGCGCGGGCCTACGCCGAGGCGGCGATTCGGGCCAATCCCGACGGCGCGGACGGGCACTACGCCCTGGCGATGGTGCTGGGCCGGCTTTCGCGCACCAAGGGAAGCAAGGAGCGGGTCCGCTTCGCCAAGCTCATCTTCGACGAGGCCTCGCGGGCCCTGGCGATCGATTCCACCCACGACGGGGCGCACCACGTCCTGGGCGCCTGGCACGCCGAGGTCAAGCGGCTCTCCGGCTTCCAGCGCTTCTTCGCCAAGACGTTGTTCGGCGGCGGCTTCATGGACCAGGCGAGCTGGGAGTGGGCCGTCTGGCACCTGAAGAACGCGGTGGCCTACAACCCTGACCATATCTATCACCGGTTGGAGCTGGCCGAGGTTCTGGTGGACCTCGGGCGCTTCAGCGAGGCCCGGGCCCAGCTCCAGGCGATTCCGGGGCTCCCCGTCCGCGACGTGATGGACGAGGAGTACAAGCGCGAGGCGGCAGCGCTGCTGGAGCGGATCCGCGACAAGCGGGACAAGGCCTAGCGAAGCTACCGCGCTCGCGACGGGCGGGCAACGCCTTGACTGGGCGTGCCGCCGACCCAAACTATTCCGGCATGAGCGTCTCTTCCGCCCTGACCGCGGCCGAAGCCGAGCGCCTCGCGGCGCGGGTCGCCGAGCTCGAGCACGAGCGCCGGCATCTCCTCGCGGTCATCGAGATCCTGAAGGAGATCTCGGGCACCCTGCACTTCATCGACATCCTTCAGGCCATCGCGCGCAAGCTCGGCGAGTCGTTCGGATTGGACCGCTGTTCGATTTTTCTGGCGGAGCGGGGCGGCCGGTCGGTGCGACTCGTGGCGTCCTACGAAGATCCCACCATCCGAAACTACGTAGTGGATCTCGACCGCTACCCGGAGCTCAAGCGCGCCATGCAGAGCGGCGAGACGGTCTTCATTCCCGACGCGGCCACCGACCCCAGCCTGAAGCACGTGAAGGGCGAGCTGCTCAATCGCCGGGTGAAGTCCATCACCGTGGTGCCCATCACGTGGCGTACCGCGGCCATCGGCGCCATCTTCCTGCGCACCTTCCGCGACGGGCCCACCTTCTCCGATTCCGACGTGCGCTTCGTGCAGGTCGTGGCGCAACTCACCGCTCAGGCGCTCCGCAACGCCCACCGCTACGAGCGCCTGGCCCAGCGCCAGCAGGAGACCGGTGACACCGTGCGGCGCATGGAGCTCGAGCGCGTGGCGCTGCTCGCGTTCCTGCGCCGGCTGCTCGACGCCTTCGGCCAGCGCGAGGGGGCCTGGGCCGAGGGCCTGCTCCCGCGCGCCAGCGCCGACGAGCTGGACCGGCTGGTGGGCGTGGCCCTGGCGGTGATTCAGGAAGAAGCCAAAGGCCAGTGACGTCCCCGGCCGCCCGGGCCGCCGAGCTGCGGCGGGTGCTCGAGCGCGCCAACTACGCCTACTACGTGCTCGACCGGCCGGAGATGTCGGACGCCGAGTACGACCGGCTGTTCCGCGAACTCCAGGCCCTCGAGGCCGAACACCCCGAGCTCCGCACCCCGGACTCCCCCACCCTGCGCATCGGCGCCGAACCGGCCGAAGCCTTCCGGAAACACCGGCACCGGGTCCCCATGCTGTCGCTGGCCAACGCCTTCGATGACGCCGAGCTGGCGCAGTGGGAAGAGCGGAACGCCCGGCTGGTGCCCGAGGTGCGGACCGCGGGCTACACCCTGGAGATCAAGATTGACGGCGCCGCGGTGAGCCTCACCTATGACGACGGCGTGTTCGTCACCGGCGCCACCCGGGGGAATGGCATCGTCGGGGAAGACGTGACGGCCAACCTGCGAACCGTCCTGGATCTCCCGTTGCGGCTCCAGGGCGCCGGGTGGCCGAGACAGATGGAAGTCCGCGGCGAAGTGTACCTCTCCAAGTCGCGCTTCGCCCGCCTCAACGCCGAGCGCGAGAAGGCCGGCGAGCCGCTCTTCGCCAACCCCCGCAACGCCGCCGCCGGCTCCCTGCGGCAGCTGGATCCCCGGATCACGCGCAGCCGCGGGCTCCGCATCTTCTGCTTCCACGTCGAAGCCGCCGGGCTGGCCATCGAGACCCAGCACGAGCTGCTGGAGCGCCTGAAAGCGTGGGGCTTCCCGGTCGAGCCTCACCACCGCCGCGCTCCCGATCTCGAAGCGGCCCGCACCGCCATCGCCGAGCTGGAGCGTGTGATCCCGACGCTCGACTACGGCGCGGACGGCGTGGTGGTGAAGGTGGACCGGCGCAGGCTCTGGGCGGAGCTGGGTACGGTGGGGGACCGGGAGCCGCGCTGGGCCATCGCCCGCAAGTTCGCGCCCGAGGTGCGGGTGACCAAGCTGCTCGACATCCGCATCAACGTGGGACGCACCGGGGCCCTGAACCCGTACGCCGTACTGGAACCCGTCGAGATCGGCGGGGTGACGGTCTCCACCGCCACGCTCCACAATGCGGACCTCATCGCGGCCAAGGACATCCGCATCGGCGACTGGGTGGAGGTCACGCGCGCCGGAGAGGTCATCCCCCAGGTGCTGGGCCCGGTGCGGGAGCGGCGGACCGGCACCGAGCGGGTGTTCCGAATGCCCGAGCACTGCCCGGTCTGCGGCTCCCGGGTCGAACATCCCCGGGACGAAGTGATGTCCTACTGCCCCAACGTCTCCTGCCCGGGGCGCGTGCTCGAGAGCATCGTGCACTTCGCCTCGCGCGGCGCCATGGACATCCGGGGGCTGGGCTACGAGCGGGTCCGGGCCCTGCTGGACGCCGGCTTCATCGAGAACGTGGCGGACCTGTACGATCGGCGGCGCCTGAACCTGGCCCGTCTCCTCACGCTCGAGGGCTTCGCCGAGAAATCGGCGGCTCAGCTCCTGGCCGCCATCGACGCCTCGAAAGACCGCCCCCTCTCGACCCTGCTCTTCGCTCTGGGGATCCGCCACGTGGGGGCGCAGAGCGCCCGCCTCCTGGCGCGCCACTTCGGCACCATGCAGGCCCTGTCCCGCGCCACCGCCGAGCAGATCAGCGAGATCCGCGGCGTGGGACCCGCCATCGCCGAAGCCGTGGTCGGCTTCTTCCAGGAGCCCAGGAACCGGAAGCTCATCGAGCGCCTGGAGCGGCTCGGGGTGAACATGACCGAACCGGTCTCCGCCCCCGCCACCGCCGGCCCGCTCGCGGGACAGACCTACGTGATCACCGGGACCCTGCCCAGCCTGTCCCGGGAACAGGCGGCCAACCTGATTCGCGCCGCCGGGGGACAGGTGAGCGACAGCGTCTCCAGGAAGACGACCGCCCTGGTGGTCGGCGCCAACGCGGGATCCAAGATCGAAAAAGCGCGCGCCCTGGGGGTCCCGCTGATCGACGAAGCCGAACTGTTGCGGCGTGCGCGCTCCCGGTCTTAACTTGGCTCCCCGACCATGACCACCAACGGGCTCTCCCTGGGGCGCACGCTGCACGCACTGCGCCGGAGCCTGCTCACGCACGCTCCCGAGCAGGCGGTCGCGATTCTCCAGGAAACCGGGTACGCCTCGGGGGCCGACGTGTACCGGGCGTTCGGCGAGTGGCTGCGGGCGCACCGGGGCATCGAGGGGCCGGAGCAGCTCGACGCCGCGTACCTGAACGACGCCCTCGCCGACTTCTTCCAGGCGGCCGGGTGGGGCACGCTCGCGGTGAGCCCGCTTCCGGGAGCCGCGCTGGCCGTGGATTCGCCCGACTGGGCCGAGGCCGAACCGGGGACGGCCGAGGTGCCGATGTGTTTCTTCTCCGCCGGCCTGCTGGCCGACTTCCTGGGGCGGCTGGCCGGGGAGGCCGTGGCGGTGATGGAGGTCGAATGCCGGAGCCGCAACGACGGGCGCTGCCGGTTCCTCTCGGCCACCCCCGAGACGCTTCAGCAGGTGTACGAGGCGATGGTGGCGGGACGGAGTTACCTGGACGCCTTGCGGCCCTAGCGGCGCGCCACCGACACGCCCTCGAGCAGCAACGACGGCGCCCAGCGGGAGCCCTGCCAGCGCCCGTCCGTGCCGAACCCGCCGATTCGCCGGAGCAGCTCGTAGACGTTCCCCGACACCGCCGCGTCCTTCACGCGCCCCGTGATCTCGCCCCGCTGCACGCGATAGGCCAGGCCAACCGGCTGGGAGAAAGCGCCGCCGATCACGTTGCCCTGACCCACCCCGATCAGGTCGTCCACCACCAACCCTTCGTCCATCCCCTCCAGGAGCCCGCCCCCCAGGCGCGGCGCCTGGCCGGGTTCGCGCTGCCCGGCCGCCTCCTCCCCCACGATCAGATTGGTGTAGCCGACGCCGGGCTTGCCGAACACGCCGCGGTGGCCGTGCCCGGTACTGCGGGTACCGGCACGCGCCGCCGTCTCCAGATCATACACGAAGCCGCGTACCACGCCCGCTTCCACGAGCGTCACACGGCGCGAGGGAACCCCTTCGTCGTCCACCGGCCGGGAATCCGGCCGGCCCGGCACCAGCGGATCGTCCGCCAGGGAGAAGCGCCGGTCGAACACCGCCTCGCCCACCCGCCGGGCCAGCGGGGAGATGCCCTGAAGGACCGCCTTCCCCGACAGCGCCTGCTCGAGAGGAAGGAGGATGGCGGCGAGGCCGGCCGGCGTGAACACGACGGGAAGCGCGCCCTCCGGCGGCTCCACCACCCGGAGGGCGAGATCCAGCCGCGCCGCGACCGAGCTCCACAGCGCGTCGAGGTCGGCCGCGGTGGGAAGATCCGTGCCCGACCAGGAGTCGTACACCATCAGCACGTCGTCGCCCCCGATCCGCGTCACCTCGGCCCCCACGCTCACCCCGGTGAAGTGGTAGGCCGCCGCGGCCCCGGCCGTATTCCCGACCGCCGTCTCCCCGACCGAGCGCCCGACCGAGACGTTCACCTGACACCCCTCCCGGGCCAGTCGCTCCACCAGCTCCCGCCCGATCCCCACCAGGCGGTCGAGCGGGGCGGCCTCGGCCCCGGGGGCGTGGGTGGGGACGTCGGGCAGCGGGAGGGGCGGGGGAAAGTCCAGTGCCAGCGGCTCGCCCAGTTCCGCGGACGCGAGGGCGCGGGCGACCAGGGTGTCGAGGTTCTCGGGGGCCAAGGCCGTGGTCCCGGCCACCCCGATCCGGCCGTCGCGGACCACCCGGAGGTTGACGCCGGTTTCCTCGCTTGCGCCCGCCGCCTTGAGCCGGCCCGCTTCGAACGAGACGCCGGTCTGTTCCACCCGGCGGAACAGGACGTCGCCGGCCTGGGCGCGGCGGCTCAGCCGAGCGAGGACCGTCTCGATCACGCGGGGACGTCGCCCCCGATCAGGGCCTCTTCGATGCGCACGTGCGGGGCACCCTCGGTGACCGGCAGCGGAAACTGGCCGCCCTTGCCGCATCCTCCGCCCATCTGGTTCCAGCGGAAGTCTCCGGCGATCCGGTCAATCCGGTCCAGGGTCTGAAAGAGGTTGCCCGCGAGCACGACGTCCTTGACCAGTTCCGCCAACCGGCCGTCGCGGATCATCCGGCCGTAGGCCGCCGTGAAGGAGAAGTTTTCGAGCAGGGTTTGTCCGCCGAACGCCCCGCAGGCGTAGACCCCGAGGGGGATGTCCCGAATGAGATCGTCGAAGCTGCCCTCGCCGTTCCCGATGTAGGTATTGGTCATCCGGACGAGGGGCGGGTGGCGGAAGGAGAGGGCCCGCGCGTTGCCGGTCGGGCGCTCGCCCAGGCGGGCCGCGGTCTCGCGGGAGTGCAGCCGGCCCACCAGAATCCCCTCACGGATCAGCGGCGTGTCCTGCGTCGGCACCCCCTCGTCGTCGAAGGGGAGCGTGCCGCGGAGGCCCGGCGCGGCCCCGTGGTCGCCGACGTTCAAGATGGGCCGCCCGAAGCGGCGGCCCAGCGTCATCATCTCGCGGGCCTGGGGGTTCTCGTACACGAAGTCGGCCTCGGACAGGTGGCCGAACGCCTCATGGATGAACACCCCGGCCAGCTCGGGGTCGAGAATCACGGGGTAGGTGCCGCCCCTGACCCGGGGCGCGTCCAGCAGAGCGACCGCGCGCTCGGCGGCACCGCGAAACCGGCCGCCCAGGTCCTGCACGCGTTGCCACCCGCTGCGGAGCCCGACCGACTCCAGGCCTTTCTCGATCACCCCGTCCCGGCGGGCCGTGGCGGTCCCCGAGACCACGACCTCCGGCCGCAGCTGGTAGATGAGCGTCCCCTCGGAGTTGGCGTACCAGTACTCGGTCACCTCGTCGTGGTAGCTCGCCTGGGTGTCCACCACGCGCTCGCTCACCGACAGCATCTCGCCGTTGTAGGCCTCGAGGAGCCGCTTCTTCTCGGCCAGCGACACGCCGCGCACGTCGCCGCCCAGATCCAGCACCGCGTCGGCCTGGGTCGGGGCGACATCGGCCAGCCGGATGGGCTCGTCCAGCGGGACGGCGCGGGACAGTTCGTCCGCGCGACGGAGCATGGCGGGCAGCTGATCCAGCGACGTGAAGGAGGCGATGCCCCACCCGTAGCCGCGGCTCAGGACCCGCACGAACCCGCCCTGGTCCTCGCTGGCGGTCGCGGCCTCCAGGCGGCGACCGCGGAAGACCACCGACGAGCTCCAGGTGTGTTCAACGCGGATTTCGGCGTAGTCCGAGCGCGCGCGCTTCACCGCGTCGGCGAGACGGTCCTTCAAGCCCCGAGGTCCCGCAGCTTCTCGGCGTAGTCGGGCCGCATCACGATCTCCCCGTCCACGATCACCTCGCGGTCCCAGGGCAGGATGATGAAGTTCTCGGTCTCCAAGGCGTGGAAGTCGGGTCGGTACTCGCCGGTCCGGAACGACACCGCGGTCCTGACCGCGGCGGGGCGCAGCTCCCGCACCGCGGCCAGCGCGAGCTTCATGGTCTCGCCGGTATCGCAGGTCTCGTCCACCAGCAGCACGCGCCGGCCGGTCACCAGGCGGGGCGGTCCCGCCAGCACCGCGGGCGCGGCGCCTTCCTGCCCTCGGGTGATGGTCATGGAGGCGAAGTCCCGCTGGAGAATGCTCGCCACCACCGCACCCGGGATCACGCCGGCCTTGGCGATCCCGATCACGAGCTCCGGGTCGTACTCGCGAAAGATCTTCAAGGCCAGTGCGCGGCACAGCTCGCCGAAGAACGGCCAGTCCACCTGCATCACGCCGTGGGGCGCTTTCCGGCCGGGGCGGGTCTCGGACGCTGTGGGATACCGCGGGCGGGCGGGCATGGGACGTGAAGCTACATTGCACATCCCAGCAGCCGCAAGCTATTTTCGGCCCATGGGTTTCTGGCGCCGCCTCCTGGGCGGCTCGTCGGACGACGACCTCAAACCCCAGCGCCTGGATTACCTCAACGAGGCGCTCGCCCTCGAACGCCAGGGCGATTACGACGCCGCGCTCACGTCGTATCGCCTGGCCCTCCGCGATCACCCCCACGACGCCCGGATCCTGCAGAACATGGCCATCGCGTTCACCAAGACGCGACGCTACGACGAGGCGATCCGTCACTACCGCCGCGCGCTCGAACTCGACACCGCGCTGGCGGGGGCCCACTACGGGTTGGCGTTTCTCCTGCTCAAGCGCGGCGATCCGGACGGGGCGGCCCAGCACCTCAAGGCCTTCCTCACCAACCCGCCGCGGGGTCCCGATGCGCAGAAATGGATCGCGCACGCCACCGAGACCCTGCGGGAGTTGGGGGCGCCGGCGCCGCCGGCGCCCCGGGCTCAGGAGGCCCCCTGACCCATCGGGCGCGCGGGTTCAGCGCCACCGCCGTCGTCTGCGCCGCCCTCGCCTGTAGCCAGCTCGAGCCCGACCTCGACGGCGTGGTGGCCCTGGAGGTCACGGTGCCGGACAGCGGCTTCCTCGAGGCGGGCGACACGCTCTACCCCCGGGCCCGGCCCCTGAACGGCCGGGGGGACTCGGTGCCCGCCCCGGTGGTCTGGGGTTCTCTCGACACCGCGATCGTCGCGGTGGTGGACAGCGAGAGCGGGGCGACCTGGGGCAAGGCGCCGGGCGCCGGCCGGATCCAGGCGCGGGTGGGACGTCTCCGCTCCAACCCCATCCTGCTCGTGGTCCAGCCCCCCCTGGACTCCATCGGGGCGGCCGGCGCCCTTCGCGACACCGTGTTCGTGTCCGGCCCGCCGCGCGACACCCTGTCCGACTCGCTGGCGGTGCGGGTGTTCGCCCCCGTCCTCGGCGGACTCACGGCGGCCCAGGTCAGGGT
>DATLXT010000319.1:0-12040 GCA_035575475.1 Gemmatimonadales bacterium
GGCTGCGCGACCAGGTGAACAGCGGCGCCTTCGCCGCGGGGCTCGACGGGTGGACCTTTCTCGATCGGGACAAGGAGTGGGTCCTGACCGGCTGGGTGGCGGGCTCGCATGTCCGCGGCAGCGTCGCCCGCATCCGGGCCCTCCAGCAGAACCCGGTGCACTACTTCCAGCGGCCCGACTACCGGCGCGCCAGCGTGGATCCGGACGCCACCGCGCTCGCCGGGTGGGCCGCGCGCTTCCACCTCAACAAGCAAAAGGGCGACTGGTTCTCGAACTCCGCCGTGGGACTGGTGTCGCCGGGGTACGAGACCAACGACCTGGGCTTCATGTTCCGCACCGGCGTGATCAACCTGCACGCCGGCGCCGGCCGCGCCTGGCGGCAACCCGGCAAGGTCTTCCGCTACGCCGAGGTGATCGGAGCCCTGTTCCAGAGTTACAACTGGGACGGCGACGTGACCTGGCGGGGCGTGTGGTCCGGCGTGTACGGCCAGTTCCTCAACTACTGGTCGGTGGGCGTGAACCAGGCGTACAACCCGGCCACCCTCAACGACCGCCGGACCCGCGGCGGGCCGCTGATGCGGAACCGCCCGGGATACGAGCTCAACGTGAACATGAACTCCGACAGCCGGAAGCGCGTCGTGCTCGAAGCGTTCGGCGGGCGCTACCATCAGGCCGCCGGCGACTACGACGCCTGGGCCGGCCTCGACGTCACCCTGCGCCCGGCGCCCAACCTCTCGCTCACCGTGGGCCCCAACTTCTCCTGGAGCCGCGAGCCCGGGCAGTACGTCACCACCTACGCCGACTCGACGGCCGCCGCGACCTACGGCCACCGCTACGTCTTCGCGGACCTCGACTACCGCGAGGTGTCGGCCGGGGTTCGCGTCAACTGGACGTTCTCACCCACCCTCTCGCTCCAGCTCTACGCCCAGCCGCTGGTCTCGGCGGGTGACTATCGCGGGCTCAAGGCGCTGGCCCGGCCGCGCACCTTCGATTTCGACCCCTACGGATCCGGCGGGACCACGCTGGAGGACAGCACGGCCTACTTCCTGGTGGACGCCGACGGCCCGGCGGGCCCGGCGCCCCGGGTCCGCGTGGACAACCCGGCCTTCAGCTTCCGCTCGCTGCGCGGCAACGCGGTGCTCCGCTGGGAGTACCTCCCCGGGTCCACCCTGTTTCTGGTCTGGACCCAAAGCCGCGCGGATGGCGACGGCCGGGGCGAGTTCCGGTTCCGCCGCTCGTGGGACCGTCTGCTGGAGGCGCCGCCGGACAACATCCTGATGGTGAAGGCGACGTATTGGTGGAATCCTTGAGTCAGACATCCGAGGGCGCGTACACCGCCACCTCCGACCCCACGGCGAACACCACCCCGGCCGGCTGCGCCCCGTTCAGGAAGCGCCACTCGGGGCCGAAGAAGGCCCTGAAGTCCAGCTGGAGCTGCCAGTGGAGCACCTGGCGCACCGCCCACGCGGGGTGCTCGACCCGGAACCGGAGCAGGCGCCCGCCGCGGCCCCGGGCGAAGCCCCAGAAACGCTCCTTGCAGTAGTGCGGGAAGCTCCCCGAGGGGGGCACGGTGGCCCCCTCGGAGCCGGTCGCGATCAGACACCCGCGCGGCGGCCGGTCGAAGAAGTACTCGGCCGTGATGCGCCCGTCGCCGGCGGCCGCCTGGTAACTCAGGGGCAGCGCCGCGTAGGGCTGCCGGTAGCGGAACCGCGACACCGCCACGACGAGCGGGCTGGGCACGAACTGTCGGATGAACACCACGCCGGGCTCGCCCCCGTGACGGACGAACGTCCGCAGATTCAGCTGGGCGAATGCCCCGAGCCCCGGGAAGCGGCGCCCGCGCACCCGGATGGCTCCGAAGTGCAGGGCCACCAGATTCACGTGGGTCCGACCCTCCCAGCGGTCGAGCTCGAGGGCGGGATGCAGGTAGGGCCGCAGGAGGTCCTCCGGCGCTTCGTAGGTGAGCAGGAGGAGGTCGGACCAGCGGCCAGTGACGAACGGCCGAGCCGGGGCGGGCAACGGCTTAGAGCCCCTCGCTGGGAGGACGGGGCGGTGCCGGCACGAAGTGATTCAGGGGTCCGTGCCCTTGGCCCAGCCGGGGCGCGGCGGCCATGGCGCGGTGCACGAAGTCGAGCGCGTCCTCGACCGCCCGGGCGAGCGGCCGGTCGAGAGCGAGCCCCGCCGCCGCCGCGGCGGAAAGCGTGCACCCGGTGCCGTGGGTGGACGTGGTGTCCAGCCGGGGATGGCGGAAGCGGCAGACCGTGTCGCCGGCCACCAGGACGTCGATGACCACCTCGCCCGGGAGGTGCCCGCCTTTCACCAGGGCCGCCCGGGCCCCCAGCTTGACCAGCGCCCGGCCGGCGCGCTCCATCTGCTCCGGCGTGCCCACCTCGTCTTCCACCAGGATCGCCGCCTCGTCGAGATTCGGGGTCACCAGGGTGGCCAGCGGCACCAGCTTCTGGGCGATCAGCCGCTCCGCCTCGCGCTCCAGCAACCGGTCGCCCGAGGTCGCCACCATCACGGGGTCCAGGACGTAGTTGGGGAAAGCGCGCCGGGCGATGCCCCAGGCCACCGCCTCGACCAGCTCGCCCGTGGCCAGCATCCCGCTCTTGGTGCCCTGGGGCGGGAGGTCCTCGGCCACGGCGTCCATCTGCTGGCTCACCAGGGTGGCGGGAAGCGCCTGCCAGGCGCGGACCCCGCGGGTATTCTGGGCCGTGACCGCGCAGATGACGCTGGTGCCGAAGACCCCGAACTGGTGAAACGTCTTGAGGTCCGCCTGGATCCCCGCGCCGCCGCCCGAATCCGAGCCGGCGATGGTCAACGCGATACGCACCGGACCCCTCCTCCGCTTGGCGAACGCGCCCCGGGCGGCGATGTTACAGTGCCCATCAATCGTGCGAGGCGCACCATAGCCAGTAATCTGTTGTCCACCCTGCGCGATCTTCAACGGCGCAAGGCCCGGGGGCGTCGGGGCCTGGCGCCGGTGGAAGGTATTCGCCTGGTGGAGGAAGCGCTGGCGGCGGGCCTGACCGTCCGTGGCGCGGTCGTGTCTCCGGCCCTGGAGCGGACCGCGCGCGGCGCGGAGCTGCGGGCCGAACTCGAGCGACGGGCCATCCCCGTCGAAGAGGTCGCCGAACGGACCTTCGCTTCCCTGGCCGACACCGAGACGCCGCAGGGGATCATTGCCGTCGTGGAGTCCCGAAAATGGACTCCGGCCGATCTCGCCCCCGAGCGGAGCCGGGCCCTGCTGGTGATCGACGGGGTGCAGGACCCCGGCAACGTGGGGACCCTGATCCGTACGGCGTTCGCGCTGGGCGCGGGGGGCACGATCGTGCTGCGCGGCACCGCCGACGTGAACAGCCCCAAGACGATGCGCTCCGCCATGGGCGCCAACTTCCGGCATCCGGTGGTCCCGATGGACGACCCGGCGTTCATCGCGTGGGCCCGAAAGCACGACGTCACCCTGTGGGCCACCGCGGCCGACGGCGTGCCGCTGCCCCGGGCGCTGCGGGAGGCGGGGGGCGGGAAGCGGGAGGCGGCGGGCGGAGGGCCGATTGCGGTCATCGTGGGAAACGAGGGGGCCGGGATCCGGCCGGCGCTGAACGCCATCTCGGCCCGGCGGGTCGCGATCCCCCTGGCCCCGGGCGCCGAGTCGCTCAACGTGGCGGTGGCGGCGGGGATCCTGCTCTACGAGGTCCTGCATGGGCGCTGACCCGGTCCTGCTCGTGGGGGCCGGGCTGGTGGGGCTCGCCGTGGGCAGCTTCCTGAACGTCTGCATCCTCCGCCTACCACACAACCAGTCCCTGCTCTCGCCGCCGTCCACCTGTCCCCAGTGCCGCCAGCGGATCGTGTGGCGCGACAACATCCCGTTGCTCTCCTGGATCCTGCTCCGCGGTAAGTGCCGCTGGTGCCGGGCGCCGATCTCGCTTCAGTATCCCGTGATCGAAGCGGTGGTCGGCGGCCTGTGGGTCGGCGCTCTGGCGGCCTACGGGCTGACGCCGCACGCCGCCGCCGCCGCCCTGCTCGGCACCCTGCTCCTGGGGATCGCGGTCACGGACGCCCGACATTACCTGATCCCCGACGAGTTCACCTGGGGCGGGCTGGCGCTCGGGCTCCTCCTCTCGCTGACCGGCGGCTGGCCCGGCTTCCTCGACGCCGTCCTGGGAGCCGCCGCCGGGTTCGTCCTGCTCTATGCCGTGGCGGTCGCGGGAAAGTGGCTCTTCGGCGAGGAGGCCATGGGCGGGGGCGACATCAAGATGATGGCCATGGTGGGCGCCTTCGTGGGGTGGCAGGGGGTCCTGCTCACGGTCTTCGCCGGGGCCCTGCTGGGCCTGCTCATCTTCGTCCCCTTCACGCTCCGGAAGAAGCGCCTGGTGCCGTTCGGGGTATTCCTCGCCATGGGAGCGGCGGTGACCTTCGTCTTCGGTGACGCCATCATCGCCTGGTACGGGCACTTCCTGCGGGGCGACTGAATCCGTGAGCGATCCCTTCGCCGGGCTGTTCGAGACCGGCGACGTCCTGGAGCGGGTCGGCACCGACCTGACCGCGCAGGCGCGCCGCGGCGACCTCGAGCCGGTCCGGTGTCGCGACCGGGAGATCGCCCGCGTGGTCGACATCCTCTTGCGGCAGGCCAAGAACAACCCCGCGCTAGTGGGCCGGGCGGGGGTGGGCAAGACCGCGATCGTCGAGGGGTTGGCCCAGCGCATCGCCGCGGGTCAGGTGCCGCCCGCCCTCAAGGACGCGCGCCTGGTCGCGCTGGACCACGTGGCCCTGCTCGCCGGTACCGCGTTCCGGGGCCAGTACGAAGAGCGGCTGCGGCAACTGGTCCAGCGCCTCGCCCGCGACCCCGATCTCATCCTGTTCGTGGACGAGCTGCACAACCTGATCGGCCAGGGGACGGCGCTGGGCGCGGCCATGGACGCGGCCAACATGCTGAAACCGGCCCTGGTGCGAGGCGACATTCGGGTGATCGGGGCGACGACCGGGGAGGAGTACGACCGGTGGATCCGGGGCGACCCGGCGCTGGAGCGCCGGTTCCAGCCGGTGACGGTGGACGAGCTGGACGAGGTGGAGACCTGGGAGGTGCTGGTGGCCCGGCGGCCCCGCCTGGAGCGACATCACGCCGTGGCCATCTCGGACGACGCGCTCAAGGCCGCGATCGTGCTGACCGACCGGTTCATTCCCGAGCGGGCCCGGCCCGACAAGGCCATCGACGTGCTGGACGAGGCCTGCGCCCACGCCCAGGCCCAGGCCGCCGTGTCTCCGGAGCTGGAGCGCTTGATCCGCGAGCGCCGCCGGGTGGACGCCCTCATCCGTCGGGGCCAGACCCACGACGCTCCCGAACCCCCGGGCGACGTGGTGATCGAAATCGCCCCCATGCTCGACCGGATTCTGGACGAGATCGACGTGATGCTGGGCGGACGGAGACGGCCGGCAGCGGAGGGGCAAGCGCCGCCCGCCTCCGTCCGTCCCCGTCCGTCCCTGTCCGAGCGTCGGGCCGAACTCGATCGCCTGCTCCGCGCCGAGCTGGAGCGTCAGGGGATCGTGGTGACCGGACGGGAGATCGCGCGCGTGGTGGGCGCGGCCGTGGGCAAGGAAATCGAGTGGGTGGAATGAGCCGGGTCCTGCGCGCCGTGTCGATCCTGGCCGGCGCGGTGGTAGTGTTCGGGGCCTGTCGCGAGCGGGTGCGGGCGGTGCAGGGCGCCGCCGACCTGCGAGCCCTGGTGCGGCAGCGCATCGGGCCGGTGGAGCGGGCCACCGGTCTCACCTTCAAACGCGAGCCCGTGGTGGAGCAGCGCACGCGCGCGCAGATGAAGGCATACGTGATCCGGAAGCTCGACGAGGAGCTTCCGCCCGCGGAGTTCGCGGGGATGGCCGCAGCCTACCGGTTGCTGGGCCTGCTCCCCGAGGCTCTGGATCTGCGCCGAACCCTGGTGGATCTGCTGACCGAGCAGGTGGCCGGCTACTACGAACCGGACTCCGGGGCGCTCTACGTGGCCGCCGACCTGGGAGGGCTCGACTCCTTCGTAGTCCGGACCACCGTGTCGCACGAGCTGGTCCACGCGCTCCAGGACCAGTATGCGGACCTCGACTCGATCATGAGCGTGAAGCGCCAGAATGACCGCCGGCTGGCGGCCCAGGCGGTGCTCGAGGGCCAGGCCACCCTGGCCCAGACCCTGGTCATGATGCCGGAGCAAGACCTGACCCGCCTGCCCAGCTTCTGGGAGAGCCGCAGCGTGGTGCGGCGCCAGCAGGCGGTGATGCCGCAGTTCGCCGCGGCGCCGCTGTGGCTGCGGGAGGTGCTGATTTTTCCCTACCTGGGCGGCGCGGATTTCGTGCGCGCGTTTCGGCTCCGGCACCCCGGCCGCCAGCCGCTGGGCGACGCCATGCCGGTGTCCACGGAGCAGATTCTCCACGCCGATCGCTACGCCGCGGGCGACGCCCCCACCGGCCTGGCGTTCGAGGCGGAAGCCGGGCGCCGGGCCCTCTACGAGGACGGACTCGGCGAGTTCGAAATCCGCGTCCTGTTCATGGTGCTGCTCGGCGACTCGCTCGAGTCGGAGGCCCCGCGGCTGGCGGCGGGCTGGGACGGCGATCGGTACCTGGTGCTCGACGCCGGGAGCGGCGGGAGCCAGGGGAGCCACGCGTTCGTCTGGTACAGCGTCTGGGATTCGGAGGCCGACGCGCGGGAGTTCGCGGAGGGGCTGCACCGCGCCTGGATGCGGCGGCCGGCTGTCCCGGCCGGCCGGCGGTACGAGATCTGGATCGGGGAGGTCGAGGGGATGCCGGCCGTGCGGCTGGTGGATGCGCCCGAGGCCTGGGGCGGGTGGCGGGCGGTACCGGGCGTGCGCGTCGTGCGATAGGCCGCGCCCCTCGCCTCACGGAATCAGCCGATTGATTCCGAAGGCGATCAACCCGACCAACCCCCCGAGCACGTAACCGAGCCTGATGATCAAGCGCAATTCCCGCTCGGTGACGCTCCGGATCATCTCCTCCATGCGTTGGACCGAGAAGCCCAGCACTTTCTGCTCCACCATCTCCTGCACGCTGAGCTGGGAGACGATCACGGGGACCTGTCGCTGGATCCAGCTCCACAGGGGCTCGGTCAGGGCGGCCCGGAGACGGGGCAGGGCATCGGGCGGCAGGAGATCGGCCGGCCGGCCGATGGGGCGCTCCAGCAGGGCCCGCACCGCGGCGTGCGCGACCGTGGCCAGCCGCTCCCGGCCGCGCTCCCCGGACAGCGCCCCGCGTCCCAGCTCGATGGCTTCCCGGGCCCGTGCCACCGCCCAGGCTCGGGTTTCGGGCGACCGGAGGGCCGCGATGATGAAATCGGCCGCCGCCCGCTCCAGCCCGTCCAGGCGGTCGGGACCCAGGGCCCAGAGCCGGTCGGCCAGGGGCGTCCGCAGAAATCGGATCACCGCGTCGTTGATGGCGCGCGCCAGCTCGGCTCGAAACTCGGGGGACTCGAAGACCTCGGTGAGCTCCGCCAGGCCCTCGCCCTCCAGCCCGGCGAGCACGCGGTCGAGCCGTTCTTCGGTGATCACGAGCCTGGCCAGCACCCGCTCGTGCACCTTGAGGCGGCGCAGCGCGTGGTCCAGGAACTTCTTCAGGCCGGTCCGGACCCGCTCTCGGGCCGCCGGATCGCCGAGCAGGGCCGCCAGCCGCTCGACCGCGAGCGGGAGGTAGTCGGCGATGGCCTGCTCGAGCGCGCCCACCAGGCCGCGGGGGAGTCGCTCGAGCAAGGGCCGCTCGTCGCGCAGCCAGCGGGCCCGGCGTGAGGCCACGAATTGCCGGACCGCGGTCTCGAGTTCGGGGCGGCTGACCCCGTCGTCCACCAGGCGTTCGAGCGCCACGTGCTTGGCCAGCGCGGAGTCGAGCCCCGGGCCCTCGATGAATTGGGCGAGCCGCTCGGCGAGGGCCTGGGCCATCGGTTGGAGCGACGCTTCCAGCTCGGCCAGGAGCGGCGGCGGGAGTTCGTCCTGGAGCGGGCCCCAGGGCGTGTGCAGGATCTTGTCCAGCAGCACGGTGACGGCTCGGTCGAACGCCTCCCGCAGGTCCGGGGCGCCCAGCTGACGAGCCAGATCGTCCTCGGTGAGCAGCCGCTGGCCCACGGTCTTCCCGATGCTTTTGGCCAGCCGGGCCTTGTTCTTGGGAATGGCGCCGTGGAGCGTGAGGAGCCCGAGCCGGCGGGGCTCATAGGGATGGAACAGCATCAGGACGGCGATCCAGTTGGTGATGCCGCCGGCCAGCGCGCCAAAGCCAATCGTGACGGCGGCTTCCAGCCAGAGGGCGGGGGGCATAGGCCCGAAATAAGCCCCGGCACTTGGATTCCGGCAACTCGCTAAGTATTTTGCGTGGCTTACGGTTACACCCGGCCGCTCACCGCAACAGGGATCTCGACACCCGATGGCAACTCGCATTCGGCTGCGCCGCGTGGGGCGCAAAGGACAGTCGTACTTCCGGATCGTCGTCGCCGATTCGCGGGCGGCGCGCGACGGCCGGTTCGTCACGAGCATCGGACGCTACAACCCGCGCACCGACCCGGCGGAGATCGTGGTGGACCGGGATCAGGCCCTGGCCTGGATGGCCAAAGGCGCGACCCCCACCGACACGGTCCGCTCCCTGCTCCGGAAGGCGGGGGTGCTCGGCACACGCGCCGGATAGTCGCGCGGCTGAGGAAGCCGCACGGGCAGAAGGGGGAGGTGGCGGTCTTCCCCCTGGTGGAGAACCCGGGTGCCGTCCTGGCGCCGCGCGCCCGGGTCTACGTGGTGGATGCGGAGCGGCGGGTGGTGGCCGGTCCGCTGGTGGTGGCGCGGCGCCGGGCCTATCACCGCGAGTGGCTGATCGGCTTCGAAGGGATCACCGCGCGGGCCGCGGTCGAGGGGTGGCGGGCGCTTTACGTGGCGGTGGACGACGCCGATGCTGACGATTAACATCGTGACCCTGTTCCCGGGGTACTTCGCCGAACCCTTGCGGACCAGCGTGTTGGGGCGGGCGCAGGAGGCGGGGCTGGTCCGGTACCGGGTGGTGGGCCTGCGGGAGTACACCCACGACCGGCATCAGACCGTGGACGATTACCCCTACGGGGGCGGACCCGGGATGGTGCTGAAGCCGGAGCCGTTTTTCGAGGCGGTCGAGGCTCTGGGGGCGGGGCCGCCCATCGTGCTGCTCTCGGCGCGAGGCCGATTGTTCACCCACCAGGACGCGGTCCGCTTCGCGGTGGGACGGGAGCTGACGCTGCTCTGCGGCCACTACAAGGACGTGGACCAGCGAGTGGCCGACGGGCTGGGGGCGGAAGAGCTGTCCATCGGCGACTTCGTGCTGTCGGGCGGCGAGCCGGCGGCGCTCTGCGTGGTGGACGCGGTGGTGCGGCTCCTCCCCGGCGCCCTGGGCGACCACGAGTCGGCGGCGACCGACTCGCATTACGAGGGGCTGCTGGCGCCGCCCAGCTACACCCGGCCCGCGGTGTATCGCGGGCTGGAGGTCCCGGCGGTATTGTTGAGCGGGGACCACCGGCGGATCGCGGCCTGGCGCGAAGCGGAGGCCGAGCGCCTGACTCGGGAGCGGCGCCCCGACCTCTGGATGCGCTACCAAGCGGGAAGAGAGTGACGACTATGGAGCGACTGCGAGCGATCGAGCGGGAGGGCCTCAAGCGCGACCTTCCCGCCTTCGACCCCGGCGACACCATCCGGGTCATGGTTCGCGTGCGCGAGGGCGACAAGGAGCGGCTGCAGGCCTTCGAGGGCGTCTGCATCGCCCGGCGCGGCGGCGGGATCAACGAGACGTTCACGGTACGGAAGATCTCGGCGGGCGTGGGCGTCGAACGGATCTTCCCTTTGCATGCCCCTTCCATCGCGGAGATCGCGGTGGTGCGGAAAGGCCGGGTGCGGCGGGCCAAGCTGTACTTCCTGCGGCGCCTGGCCGGCAAGGCCGCCCGCATTCGGGAGAAGCGCGGCGTCACCGCCGAGGCCGAGGCCGGCGCGGGAGCCGAGCCGCCCGAAGCGTGAGGCGACGCCGCCCTTCGCTCGAGCGCGAGACCGCGCTCTGGCGCGAAGGGTGGGCCGTCGTCGCCGGCGTGGACGAGGTCGGCCGCGGTCCCCTGGCCGGTCCGGTGGTGGCCGCGGCCGTGGTGTTTCCCGCCGGAACCCGACGCATCCGGGGCCTCGACGACTCCAAGTGCCTGACCGCACCCACCCGCGCGCGCCTGGCCGCGGTCATCCGCTCCCGGGCGCTGGCGGTGGCGGTGGGCGCGGCCAGCGTCCGCGAGATCGACCGGTTGAACATCCGCCGGGCCAGTATCCTGGCCATGCGGCGCGCCCTGAGCCGACTGGCCCCGCCGCCCGATTGGGTGCTGGTGGACGGCCTTCCCTGTCCCGAACTGGGGCTGCCGCACGAAGCGCTGGTGGACGGGGATGCGCGCTGTTACTCCATCGCCGCCGCCTCGATCGTCGCCAAGGTCCTCCGCGACCGGCTGATGTGCCGCCTGGCCGCGCGCCACCCCGCCTACGCCTGGGCCCGGAACAAGGGATACTCCACCGAGCACCATCTCCGGGCGCTCGCGCGCCACGGCCCCACCGCCCACCACCGCACCAGCTTCGCCCCCGTCGCCCAGCTCGGCTTGTTCGTCTGAGGCCGGCCGTTCCGGTTCTCGACACCGTCAAGGTCGTGGTCGGCTGAGCGGCGACCGGCAAGCCGTCGGACGCCGGCGCCGTCCAGGCCCCCGGGCCCCGAGCTTTGGCATGTGAGTTGCCTCACTGGATTCCGGGCCCTGCCCGGGTTATGGTAGGAACGCCGGCCACGGCAGCGCCCTCCTCGGCCGGCGCTACCTGCGCCCTCCCAGGCAGGCTGATTGCTCCCTAGCGCCCTTGGTGGAGGCGGCAGTGAAGACGGTACCTCACTCGATGCGGGACGAGCGCGGGATGGCGCTCGCCCTCGCGCTCTTCGCCCTGGTGGTCATCGGGGCGCTCGTCGCCGGGGCGTTCTTCCTCGGCACCCAGGAACAACGGATGGGGGAGAACACCCGGCTCTCGGAGCGGGCCTTCGCCCGCGCCGAAGGCGCGGCCAACGACGAGTTTCGCCAGTGGAAGGCGGAAGAACACAATGCCCGGCGGACCTACCCGAACGACCCCTTGCCGGTGAACCGGGGCCGGGCCACCGGGACGGTGTACAAGCTCAACCGCCACCTCTACGCCATCGACATGACGGCCATGGATACCATCTCGGCACGGGGCCGGGGCGCTCGGCGCCGGCTCCTGGTGCTGGGCCGGATCCGGCCCCTGGCCCTGGAGATGAAGGCCTCGCTCACCACCAAGGGCGGCGTCAAACTCCAGGGCAACGCCGCGGTGGACGGGAACGACCACACCCCCAATGCCAGCTGGAGCAGCTGCGCGCCGCCCGACACCAACAAGGCGGGGATCCGCACGCCCAATCCCGGCACCGTCACCACGGGCGGCAACGCGGTGGTGGACGGCGAGCCGCCGGTCCTGGGCGATCCCTCGGTGAAGGATTCCACCTTCAACGTGTTCGGCGACGTGACCTACGCCGATCTCGCCGCCCGCGCCACCATCAGGTTCGTGGGCGATCAGAACCTCACGACCCAGCCCGTGGCCGTGGGCAGCGCGTGCGACAAGACCGTCAGGACCAACTGGGGAGACGGGCTCAACCGGGCGGCGCCCTGCGGCAGCTACTTCCCCATCATCCACGTGGCGGGGAACCTGACGCTCAACACGGTACAGGGGCAGGGCATCCTGCTGGTGGACGGCGACCTGAGCGTGCAGGGGTCCTACGAGTGGTTCGGGGTGGTCATCGTCAAGGGGAGCCTCAAGACCGCGGGCGGCGGGAGCACCGACGCCCACTTCTGGGGCATGGTCATGGCGGAAAACGTGGACCTCGAGCTCCAGAACATCTCGGGGAACGCGACGCTCAACTATTCGAAGTGCGCCATCGTGGAGGCGCTGGAGTGGACCGGCCTCGCGGCGCTGATGCGGTCGCGGGGGTTCGTGCAGCTGAACTGACGGAGACCGGCGGAGGCCGCCCGGGG
>DATLXT010000320.1:0-4605 GCA_035575475.1 Gemmatimonadales bacterium
GGAGCGGCTCACCCGCGACGACGCGCTCGCCCTCTTCCGCTCCCCCGACCTCCTCACCATCGGCCGGCTGGCGGATCTGGCGAACCGCCGCCGGAACGGCGACCGGGTGTTCTTCGCCGCGAACCAGCACATCAACCCCACCAACGTTTGCGTGTTGCGGAACACCTGCGTGTTCTGCTCCTTCGCGCGCATGCCGCAGGAGCACGGGGCCTACACCCGTTCGCTCGACGAAGTGTTCGCCGAGGCCGAGGCCGCCCGCGGCAACGCGACGCGGGAATTCCACATCGTGGGCGGGCTGCACCCCAAGCTGCGGCTGGACTACTACCTCGAGATGTTCCGGGGCCTCCGGGAGCGGCACCCGGGCGTCCAGATCAAGGCGCTCACCGCGGTCGAGGTGGCGCACCTGGCGCGGATCGAAGGGATGACGGTCCCGGAAGTCCTCGCCGCCATGAAGGACGCCGGCGTCACCAGCCTCCCGGGGGGCGGCGCCGAGGTCTTCAGCCCGGCCGCACGCCGGACCATCGCCGACCGGAAGCTCTCCGGCGAGGAGTGGCTGGCGGTGCACCGCGAAGCTCACCGGCTCGGCATCCCGTCCAACTGCACCATGCTCTACGGCCACATCGAGACCGCGGAAGATCGGGTGGACCACCTCCTGGCCCTGCGAGCGCTCCAGGACGAGACCGGCGGGTTTCTCTGCTACATCCCCCTGGCCTACCATCCCGACCACAACGAGCTCGGGGAGGCGCTGGGCCGCACGGGCACGGCCACCACGGGCTTCGACGACCTGAAGAACCTCGCGGTGGGCCGGCTCGTGCTCGACAACATTCCCCACGTGAAGACCCACTGGCCCATGGTGACGCCCCTGGTCTCGCAGGTCGCGCTCGACTTCGGATGCGACGACCTCGAGGGAACGGTGGTCTTCGAGCGAGTCTACCACGAGGCCGGCGCGGAGACCCCCATGTGGCTCTCCTATGACCAGATCGTGGGACTGATCCGCGGCGCGGGCAAGACCCCGGTGGAACGGGACTCGCTCTACCAGCCCGTGCGCACCTTCGAGTCCTGGACGGCGGGGGCGCCGCTGCCGGCCGTGGCGCGAGCGGAGGGCCCCGAGGGCCCCACTTTCCACATCGAGCACCGCCGGACGCCCGCGACGCGCCGGCGCACGCTCCCGATCGTCAGCGGGGAGCAGGTCGGGGCCTCCGCCGGCGCGTCGCCGTCCCCGCCCGCTCGCCGGCCCGGGCGCCCGAGGGTGGGACGGATCGGCTACATCAACTGTTATCCGGTGTACGCGGCGATTGACCGGGGGATCGTCCCGGTCCCGGGGGAGCTGGTGACGGGGACACCGGCCGAGCTCAACGACCTGCTCGCGGCCGGAGAACTGGACGTCAGCGTCATCAGCGCCGTGGAGTACGCCCGCCACGCCCGGGACCTGGTGCTGCTCCCCGACATCGCGATCTCCTCGGACGGGCCGGTGCGGAGCGTGATTCTGTACAGCCGTCGCCCGATCGCGGAGCTCGCCGGCCGCACGGTGCTGGTCTCGGCGTCATCGCGCACCTCGGTCGCCCTCTTGGAACTGCTCTGCCGGCACGTCTGGAAGATCGGACCGCGGCTGGCCCAGGCGCGGGCCGAAGCGGCCGACCTCCACGCCGTCCAGAACCTCCCCCACGACGGCCTGCTCGTCATCGGCGACCCGGCGCTGCTCCTGGGGGCGCGCCGCGCCTACCCCTATGCCTACGACCTGGGCGAGGAGTGGAAACGCTGGACCGGCCTGCCGTTCGTCTTCGCGGTCTGGGCGGCCCGCCGGTCGGCCGACCCGGCCGCGGTGCGGCCGGTGTACCAGGCGATCCTGGCGTCGCGCGCCTGGGGTCTCGCGCACGTGGACGAGCTGGCGCAGCGCGCGGCGGCCACCTCCGGGGTCCCGCTCGAGATCTGCCGCGCCTACTTCGCCGGGCTGGATTACGGGTTCGGCTACAAGCACCTCGCGGGGCTGGCCGACTTCTTCCGCCGGCTGGCCCACGACGGCCGCGTCCCCGACGGATCGCTCCAGTTTCTCGAGGTGGCCTAGGCATGGTGGATCGGACTTCCGGAGAGTTCCGGGACGCCCTGGAGCTGTACCAGCGGGCGTCGCTGCTGGAACTCGGGCAGCTGGCCGACCAGACCCGCTGGCGGCTCCACCCGGACAACGTGGTCACCTACATCGTTGACCGGAACATCAATTACACCAACGTCTGCGTGGCCGACTGCAAGTTCTGCGCGTTCTACCGGCGGCCCAAGCACCACGAAGGCTATGTGCTCTCGTTCGAGCAGATCGGCCGCAAGATCGACGAGGTGAAGGCGCTGGGCGGCGTGCAGATCCTGATCCAGGGAGGCCACAATCCGTACATCCCCTTCGAGTGGTACCTCGATCTCCTCCGCTACATCAAGCGGCACCATCCGATCCACATTCACGGCTTCTCGCCATCGGAGGTGGATTTCTTCGCAACGCGCTTCGGGATGACCATCGAACAGGTGATCCGCGCGCTCGTGGCCGCCGGATTGGACTCCATTCCCGGAGGCGGCGGGGAGATTCTGGTGCAGGAGGTCCGGGACCGGGTGGCGAGGAAGAAGGCCGGTGCCGATCGCTGGCTGGAGGTGATGGAGACGGCGCACCGGCTGGGGCTCAAGACGTCGGCCACCATGATGTACGGTCTGGGCGAAACCCCGGCCGACCGGATCGAGCACCTGTTTCGGGTGAAGGAGGTCCAGGCGCGCAGCCGCGGGTTCACCGCCTTCATCACCTGGCCCCTCCAGCCCGAGAACAGCGAGATGGCCGACATGCCCAAGACCGACGCCGTCACCTACCTGCGCACCCAGGCGATGGCGCGCATCGTGCTCGACAACGTGCCCAACATTCAGGCGTCCTGGGTCACCATGGGGCCCAAGATCGGGCAGATCGCCCTGCGGTTCGGCGCCAACGACTTCGGCTCCCTGATGATGGAGGAGAACGTGGTCTCCGCGGCCGGGACCACCTACCGCATGACGCTCGAGGAGATGCGCCGGCTCATCGCGGACGCGGGCTTCCAGCCCAAGCAGCGACGCCAGGATTACACCATTCTCGAAGACGCCGCCTGACATGCCGGACGTCCTGATCCTGGTCGGCTCGGAGTCCGACAAGCCCCGCATCGAGCCGGCCTTCGAGATTCTGCAACAGGCCGGCGTGAACTTCGAGTTCCACGCCTCCTCCGCCCATCGTCAGCCGGACCAGACCCGGAAGCTGGTCCAGGAGGCCCGGGCGCGGGGGTGCAAGGTGATCATCGCCGGGGCCGGCTTGTCGGCGGCCCTGCCGGGGTTCGTGGCGTCCCTCACCGACCTGCCGGTCATCGGGGTGCCGTTCGCCGTGGGGCCGTTGAACGGACTCGATGCGCTCCTCTCCACCGTGCAGCTGCCGCCGGGCGTCCCGGTCGCCACCGTGGGCGTGGACAACGCCAAGAACGCAGCCCACCTCGCCATCCGGATCCTCAAGCGCCCCTGAGCCATGCGGGTCGGCCTCGGCTACGACTCCCACCGGTTCGCCCGAGGCCGTAGACTCGTGCTCGGCGGCGTGGAGATCCCCCACGACCGGGGGCTGGCCGGGCATTCGGACGCGGACGTCGCGGCCCACGCCCTGACCGACGCCCTGCTGGGAGCCGCGGCGCTGGGCGACATCGGCCGGATGTTCCCGCCATCGGATCCGGAATGGCGGGATGCCGACTCGCTGGACCTGCTCCACAAGGCGTACATCCGGGTGCGCGCCGCGGGGTATCAATTCGTGCAGGCGGACGTCACGATCATCGCGGACGCCCCCCGCCTCGCCCCCTACCTTGCCGCCATGGAGGAACGGCTCGCCGAAGCCCTGCTGGTCCCGGCCGCGCAGCTCTCGGTGAAGGCCAAGTCCAACGAGGGGATGGGCTGGATCGGACGAGGAGAGGGGATCGCCGCCCTGGCCGTGGCGGTGCTCGAGTGACCGACTTCGTCCGGGTCCTCGAGTCCCTGCCGCCGCGCCCGCTCTACGCGCTGATCACCGCGCTCGCCGCTCTCGAGAACATTTTCCCGCCCGTTCCGGCCGATACGGCCGTCGCCCTCGGCGCCTTTCTGGCCGGGCGCGGCATCATGAACGCCTGGGTCGTGTTCGCGCTGACCTGGAGCGCCAACGTCGCCTCGGGAGCGGCGGTCTACGGGCTCGCGCGCCGCTACGGTCCGGCGTTCTTCCGCGGCCGAGTGGGCCGGCGGCTGGTGTCCGAAGCGGTGCTCCAGCGCATCGCGCGCGAATACCAGCGCCACGGGGTCTGGGGCATCTTCCTGTCGCGCCTGCTGCCCATCTGGCGGGGCGTCGTCATGCCGTTCGCCGGCGTCTCCGGAGTCCCGGCGCACCGGGCGCTCCTGCCTCTCGCGGCAGCCTCGGCGCTCTACTACGGTACCCTCACCGCACTCATCACGCTGCTGGCCACCAACGTCGAGAGCGTCTTGCGCTGGCTCAGCCGGATCAACACGGTGCTCGGCCTCCTGGCGGCGGCCGCGGCCGCGGGGCTCCTGGTGTGGGGGTGGGTTCGCGCCCGCCGAAAGCTGGTGGCGCCTGCCGATCCCCCA
>DATLXT010000321.1:0-7534 GCA_035575475.1 Gemmatimonadales bacterium
CCCGCCGCTCGAGCGCGCTACGGGCCGCCTCGAGCGCCCGCATCCGGCCCGCGGTCCAGACTCCGGCGCCCACCGCCACCGCACCCATCACGGCGGCCGCGGCGTAGGCTGCCATCGGGCGGCCCCGCGCCGCCAGCGCGCGCGCCAGCACCCGCGCCTTGAGCTCCGGGCGCGGAGTCCGGGGCGATGCCAGCATCCCCAGCCAGTCGCTCATGCCATCCAATCCCTCACGTGTTTCAGCAGCTCGCCGAGCTTGGCGTGCGCCAGCCGCAGCCGGGTCTTCACCGTGCCCAGCGGCTGCCCCGTGCGCCGCGCGATCTCCGAGTGACTGAGCCCCTCGAAGTACGCGAGCAGGACCACCCGCCGCTGTTCCTCGGGGAGGGTGTCCAGGGCGCGGTGGACCTCCTGATGCATCGGCCACCCGGGGACCGACGCCTCGGCCGGCGCCGGGGCCGGAACGAAGTCCTCCTGTTCCGCAGCCCGCGCCTGCTCCCAGCGCTCGACTTTTCGCCGCCAGCGTCGCCGCCGGCGCAGCTGATCCAGCGCCCGATTGCGGGCGATGGACAGCACCCACGGGACCAACGGGCCCCGGCTGGCGTCGTGCTGGTCGATGCGCCGCCAGATCTGCACGAACACGTCGCTCAGGACCTCTTCCGCTTCGGCGTCGTCGGCCAGGATGCGGTAGGCCACCCCCAGCACCCACGGCGCCAGCGCATCGTACAGCTCGCCCAGGGCCGTTTCGTCCCGGGCCTTCAGGCGCCGGATCAGCGACCCCTGGGCTTCTTGACTAAGACGTGTCGGCAGCGTCACTTAGATTCCTGGGGGCGAGGGTCAGGGACCGTCCCCCTAACGTCCGGTGCCACCAATCTCGTTCCCGAGGCCGATAAAGCTTATGTCTCCCCATTCCCTTCTGCTATCCGCCGCGCCGGTGGTCTGCGCGGTCGCGCTGTCGCTCCCTCTCGCCGCTCAGGCCGATCCCGACAGGCCGGTCACGGGTGGCGGCACGCTGCCCGCCGGATGGCGCGCCCAGACCGACTGGAACCTGCGGGCCAACCAGGCGCCGTCGCTCGAGAATGTGAAGTTCGCGGCCATGGGGAACGGCTACCACGCCACCCTGGGTCCCGCCGCCATCTTCTGGCGCGACGCCGACACGGTGTCCGGCGACTACCACGTGGTCGCCGCGATCACCCAGACGAGGAACCCCGAGCATCCCGAAGCCTATGGCATCCTCGTCGGCGGGCGCGATCTCGCCGGCGACGGGCAGGCCTACACCTACTTCCTGGTGCGGGCCTATGACGGGAAGTACAGCATCCGGCGCCGGGCCGGACAGAAGGTTCGCCCCACCGCGCTGGTCGAATGGACGGCCCACGACGCCGTCATGAAGGCCGACAGCGCCACGGGCCGGGCCACCAACGAGCTCGCCATCCTGGTCCGGGGCGGGCGGGTGTCCTTCCTGGTGAACGGCCGGGAAGTGCACCAGACCGACGCCAAGGACGTGGACACCGCCGGCATCGTGGGATACCGGGTGAACCACAACCTCGACGTCCACCTGGGACCCATCGGGATCCACCGGCTGGGCACGCCGTAGGGGCCATCGTGACTCACGCCCGAGAGACCGACCGGTTCTCCTTCGCCCCCTTCACGCGGCACGCCTTCTTCACCGAGGTCAACCGCTGGATCGTGGAGCGGGTGGTGGAGCCCGGCCGGAAGCTGATCGTGGACCTGGGGTGCGGGCCGGGCGCGGTGACCAAGCTCATCGTGGATCGGCTGGGAAACGGATCCGACGCGCGCGTCATCGGGATCGACCCCGAGCCGTCGGCGCTCGCCCGGGCGCGGGCCGTCGTCTCCGCGCGAGTGGCCGAGTTCCTGGAGGGCAGCGCCGAATGCCTCTCCCGCCTGGTGAAGCGGGCCGATGTCGTGCTGTTCCTCAACGCGATCCATCTCGTCCCCGACAAGGGGGCGGTGATCGCCGAGGTCCGGAAGGTGCTGCGGCGCGGCGGGGTGTTCGGGTTCAACACCACGTTCTTCGCGGGCGCCTATCCGGAGGGGACAGCCGGCTTCTGGCGCCGCTGGATCGTGCGGTCGGTGCAGTGGCTCCGGGAACGCGGGGTGGCGGTCCAGCACACCCACGCCGACCGCGCCACGGCGATGCAGTGGCTCTCCCCCGAGGACTACGCCCGGCTCTGCGTGTCGGCCGGGTTCGCCGAGCCCCTCATGGAGCGCGTGGTGGTGGACATGACCCCGGAGAGCCTGCACGACATCGGTCACTTCTCCCTGTTCATCGAGGGAGCCCTCCCCGGCGTCCCCCTCGAGCTCGGCGCCCAGGCCCTGGACCAGGGGTTGGACCGCACGCTCGACGAGCTCGGGATCACGGCCGTGCCGCGGACCTGGCTCGAGGTGGTGGCGGAAGCGGCGTAGGGGGGCGGGCGCGGCGTAGGGGGCGTGGCATGCCACGCCCCTACTACGCCGCCTCGACCACGAATTCCAGGGCTCGGTGGGCCGTGCGCAACGCGTCCTCGACCTCGGCCGGCGTCGGGCCCCGCGCGAAGATGAATCCGGGGTAGCGCGACCCTTCCGGCCAGGGCACCAGCCGTTCGCCGCGGTGCGCCGTGATCACCACGTCTTCGACCAGCGGAACGACCCGCGCACGGGACACCCCCCGCACCTCCCGGAGCACGCCGGCTCCCGGCACCGGGATCATCATGACGCCGGCGGCCGGCGAGGCCCGCTCGAGCGCCGGGAGGGCCATGCCGAGGGCGTGGCGGATCACGATCTCCTCCAGCGAGATGGTCTCTCCCGCTCCGCTCGGCTCCCGGAATCGCAACACCGCCGAGCACCTCCCGCCGATGGGTCGCGCGGCCAGTTCGATCAGCCACGCGCCCTGCTCGTTCAGCCGCACCTCGGCGTGCACCGGTCCCTCGCGCAACCCCAGCGCCCTGGCGGCCCGGCGCACCAGATCCGCCGCCGCGCCCTGCTCCTCGGGTGGCAGCCGACTGGGGGTGAGGTAGATCGTCTCCTCGAAGAACGGCCCTTCCAGCGGATCGGGCTTGTCGAAGATCGCGAGCACGCGCAGGTCCCCGCCCTCCAGGAGGCCTTCGACCGCGACCTCCGTCCCGGGCACGTACTGCTCCACCAGAACGTGCCGCGCCGGCTCCCCGCACCGGGCCGCGTCCGGAGCCGCCAGGATCCCACGGAGCCGCTCGAGCGCCCGGACGAACTGGTCCTCGTCGTCGGCCCGGATCACGCCCCGCGACGCCGCGAGCCGGAGGGGCTTGAGCACACAGGGGAACGCGGCCCGCGCCGCCGCCGTGCGCGCGTCCGTGGCCAGCCGCTCCAGGGTGAAGCGGGGCACCGGCACGCCCGCGGCGGCCAGGCGCAGGCGCTGTTCGTGCTTGTCCCTCGCGGCCACGGCCGCCGAGACCGGGTTCCCCCGGAGCCCCAGCCGGGCCGCGACCGCCGCCGCCACGACCACCGTGTCGTCGTCCACGCCCGCCACGCCGGCCACCGGGTATTGCCGGGCGAACTCCGCGACGCGCAGGGCGGCGCCCTCGGGATCGGCGAAGTCCAGGGTGAGCAGCTCGGCGGGCCGAACCGCCTCGAAGGTGCTCGGGATCTCGGACGCGACGGTCAGGTCCACGCCCAGCCGTCGCGCGGCCTCGACGAACGCGGCGGTGCGGTAGGTGGTGGTGGGGAGGAGGAGGAGAAGCCGCGGCGCGCGGGGGCGCGGCATACTACACCCCTACTTCTTCGCGGCCTGGAAGTAGGGGCTGGTTCCCGCCGAGTGATCGGTGATGTCCACCACGCCCTTCACCTCGGGCACGAAGCGCGCCAGCAGACCTTCGATCCCCTGGCGTAGGGTCACGTCGGCCATGCCGCACCCCTGGCAGCCGCCCGCCATCCGCAGGAGCACGGTGGCGTCCTGGACGTCGATCAGCTCGACCCGGCCGCCGTGGCGGGCCACCATGGGATTCACCTGCTCGTCGAACAGCGCGGCCACCCGCTCGTACAGCTCGTCGTCCGAGGGCCCCCCGCCCGCCGCCGCGGCGGGGGCCGGCGCCGGCGCCACCAGGGGCCGACCCGAAGCCAGGGCGGCCCGGATCGCCTGCCCCACCTGCCGCCCCACCGCGGTCCACGGCGCCGCGCTCGCCTTCCGCACGGTGACCAGATTGCCCGACACCAGCACCTCGGTCACCGCGGCGTCGGGCAGGGCGAAGAGCGCCTCCGCCAGCGCCGACCCCTGCGCCTCCTCCGCCGACGCGAATCGCCGCAGCCCGCCCGCGTACACCGTCTCCGACACCACGAACTTGCAGCGCGCGTGGTCAATAGGCTCGGCCGTGATGCGAACTTGGGAGACGTCCATACCTCAATCTAACACGCGTCCCGCATCTCGCCTCCCGCCTCCCGCAGCTCCCGGGCCGCCTGTACCATGTTGCGCAGCGAGGGGATGGTTTCCTCCCAGCCGCGGGTCTTGAGCCCGCAGTCCGGGTTCACCCAGATCTGCCGGTCCTCGAGCACCCGCCGCATGGCCTGGAGCAGGCCCCGGATCTCGGCGACCGACGGAATGCGGGGGGAGTGGATGTCGTAGACCCCGGGGCCGATCTCGTTGGGGTAGCGGTACTCCTCGAAGGCCCGGAGCAGCTCGGCGCCCGAGCGCGCGTTCTCGATCGAGATCACGTCGGCATCCATGCGCTCGATCACCCGGATGACGTCGTTGAACTCGCTGTAGCACATGTGGGTGTGGATCTGGGTGGCGTCGCTCACCCCCCCGGTGGCCAGGCGAAACGCATTCACCGCCCAGTCCAGATATCCCGCCCAGTCGGCCCGCCGCAGCGGCATCCCCTCGCGCAGCGCCGGCTCGTCGATTTGGATGACCCGGATCCCCGCGGCCTCGAGATCCGCCACCTCGTCGCGGATGGCGAGGGCCAGCTGTCGCGCGGTCTCGGCCCGCGGCTGGTCGTCCCGCACGAACGACCACTGGAGAATGGTCACCGGCCCCGTCAGCATGCCTTTCACCGGCCGGGAGGTGCGCGCCTGCGCGTAGGTGATCCACCGCACCGTCATGGGCGCGGGACGCGACACGTCGCCGTAAATGATGGGCGGCTTCACATACCGGGTGCCGTACGACTGGACCCAGCCGTGCTCGGTGAACGCAAACCCGTCGAGCTGCTCCCCGAAGTACTCCACCATGTCGTTGCGCTCGAACTCCCCGTGCACCAGCACGTCGAGGCCGATCTCCTCCTGGATCTCGAGGGTCCGCTCGATCTCGCCCTCGATGAACCGCTCGTACTCGGCGGGCGTGAGCTTCCCGTCGTGGAGCTGGCGGCGCGCCGCCCGGACTTGAGCGGTCTGCGGAAACGAGCCGATGGTCGTGGTGGGAAAGAGAGGAAGCTGGACCTGCCGGGGGCGACGCACGGCATACGGCGCCCCGCGCGTGAGATCCCGCTCGGTGACCCCGGCCGCCCGAGCCTTCACCGCCGGGTTGTGGATGCGGGGCGAGGCGCGCCGGGCGGCGGCGTGACGCGCACTCTCCTCCAGCGCCGGCCGCACCGCCTCCCACCCCTCGCGCACCCCGCGTGCCAGCGCCGCCACCTCGGCGAGCTTCTGCGTCGCGAACGCCAGCCAGGTCCTGACCTCCGGATCCAGCCGGGTCTCGAGCGCCAGGTCCACCGGCACGTGGAGCAGGGAGCAGGAAGGCGCCAACCAGAGATCGTCCGCCCCCACGCGCTCCCGAACCCGCTCGAGCAAGGGCACCAGGGCCGCGAGATCGGTGCGCCACACGTTGCGGCCGTCCACCACGCCCAGCGACAGCACCCGTCCCGGCGTCCACCGCGCCAGCAGCGCGTCGAGCTGGCCCGGGGCCCGAACCAGATCCACGTGCAACCCCTGCACGGGGAGCGCCAGCGCCGTCTCCAGGTTGTCGTCCAGCCCGGCGAAGTAGGTCGTGAGGAGCAGCTTCACCCCGCCGCCGTGTCGCGCCAGGTATCCGTACGCGCTCTGGTAGGCCTCGCGCTCGGCCGGCGTGCGATCGAGCGCGAGACAGGGCTCGTCCATCTGCACCCACTCCGCGCCCGCGGCGCCGAGGCGCCGCAACACCTCGGCGTACACCGGCAGCAGGCCGTCGAGCAGGCTCAGGCGGTCGAACCCGGCCGTCCGGCTCTTGGCCAGGAGCAGAAAGGTCACGGGACCGATGAGCACCGGCTTGGTCACGACCCCCAGCGCCTTGGCCTCGAGGAATTCGTCCACCGGCTTGGACGAGGCCAGCCGGAAGCCCTGGCCCCGATCCAGCTCCGGCACGATGTAGTGGTAGTTGGTGTCGAACCACTTGGTCATTTCCATCGCCACGGCGTCCCGCCGCCCATCCTGCCTCCCCCGGGCCATCGCGAAGTAGGTGTCCAGGTCCACCGCGCCGCCGGTCCAGCCGTAGCGCTCCGGCACGGCTCCCACCAGCGCGCAGGTGTCGAGCACCCGGTCGTAGAATGAGAAGTCGTTCGAGGGGACCAGATCCACGCCCAGCCGCCGCTGGAGCTCCCAGTGCCGGGCGCGCAGCGCGCGGGCGGCGGCCTGGAGTTCCTTTTCGGGGAGGGCCCCCTTCCAGTACGCCTCGGTGGCGCGCTTCAGCTCGCGCCCGGCGCCGATCGGCGGAAAGCCCAGATTGTGGGCGAGGGGAGACATGGGGCGGGAAATCTACAAAAAATCCGGGCCGGCAGCGCCGGCCCGGAACATGGTGGGCGATACTGCGCCGTCGCGGAGCCCTAGCCCTCCGAAACGGTGCCCACCAGGAGCGGCGTAAACAGCACCCGCTCGGGCTGATGCGGCGGGAGCAGGCGGAAGTTGGCGTTCACGTCGAAGTCCACCGTGACCGTGGTCGCCGACCCGCCCACCGTGATGGTGCCGGGGAAGGTCACCTTGATCCCGGTCTCCATCCCGCTGGGCACGAAGAGCGTGTGGGTCGAGCCGTCCGAGAGGGTCACTTCCGCCGATTCCACCACCAAGCGGAGTTGGGCGTATTCCCCTTCCGGAATCGAAGCGGTGCCCAGGAGGGCCCGGACCCCGCCCTGGAGCGCGAACAGGTCGTAGTCCTGGGGCTCATCGGTGATCACGAACCGCTCTCCCCCTTCACCCCCGGGAACCAGGTACGCCTGGGAGATCCGCACCGTCGCGCCCGTGACCGTGATCCCCTCAGCGTCCGGGGGAGACCCTAACGAAGGGCTACCGGGAGCGTCGGTGAGGTAGAGGCTGACGGGCACGAGCCGGGGAGCGGAGGTGGGGGCACCAGCGTCACAGGCGGCCAGCGCGGTGAGTGCCAGGGCGGCACTGGCTACGCCGAACCAACGGGTGGTCATCTTCATCGCCTTCCGTGTCGAGTCGCCCTGAAGATGTCAGGGGCGGCCACGAGGTAACGACCCCGGGGCCCCCTGCGGCGGGCGCGGCGGCTTCGCCTCAGGACGGCCCCGCGGAGGGTGGGCCGGAACCCCCGGCGGGGGCCCACCCCGGCGGGTGCCGGCCGCCCGAGCCGCCTCGGCGGGCGTGAGAC
>DATLXT010000322.1:0-2344 GCA_035575475.1 Gemmatimonadales bacterium
TCCCGGGCCCTGCCGCCTTCCGCCTCCCGCACCTCGTCTCCCGCCAGCAGCTCGGTGCGATCCGCCGGGATCACGGGAAGATCACCCCGGCCGTTCTCGAACAGCTGCCGCCACTCCTCGGGCACCGACGCGGGATCGCGCAGGTACTGCTCGTACATCACCTGTACGAAGGCGGCGTTGTGGGTGCCGAACAGGAGCTCGCCCATGGGGGGGAAATCTAACGGATGGGCGGAGCCCGACGTGAACCGGGCCGCGCCCCTGAGGGGGGCGCGGCCCGGTTCGGACCGCTGGCTCGAGCCTCAGTCGAGCGGTGGTCCCGCAGGCGGGACCGGGGGTTGCACCGGCGGCTGCGGGCGCTCGCCCGGCCGGCCGTTGTTGCGCGGCACGTTGGCCGGGGGCCCTGCGGGCACGGTTCGGCCCGCGCGCTGGGAGGCGAGGGCGAGCCCAACCTCGCTCGGGCGCATCCCTTCGGCGATCAGGCGGCCGGCCTCACCGGGCATCTCGACCAGCTCGGTGTTGCTGGCCCGGTCGTTGAGCCGTGCGAGCACCGCGTCCAGCGCGGCGTCGGACGGCAAGCCCCGGTTGACCAGCGCCCCGATCACCGCGAGCGGCACCGCCAGCGAACGGCCGAACGGCGCCGAAGAGGCCAGAGCGCTGATGGCCTTTCGGTCCACTCCCAGTCCCATGGCGGTCGCGCCCGCCTCGATTTCGCTCGGGTCGGGCGTGCGGCCGGCTTGCTGAATGGCGGCGCGGGAGGCCGCCAGATCGCGGGCGAAGGCCTCGGCCGCCGCCCGCACCTCTTCGCCGCTCCGCCCCTTGGCCACACCCTCGAGCGCCCGCTCGGCGACCGACAGTCCGGGCAGGCCGTGGTTCGTGGCCTCGGTGACGATGGCGATCACCCGCTCGGCGACATCCGCCGGCAACACCTCGCGCAACCGCGCCAGCGCCGCTTCCTGGCCCTGTCCCAGCCGGGGTACGGCCTGGTCCTGGGCCGCGGCGATCCCGGGCGCCACGAGGAGTGCGATCAATAGTCTGAACGTCCGCATACGTCAGTTCCTCGGTTAGAGGTCCGTACGCGACCGCTAGGGTCGGTCGGTTCCATCGCCCTAAAGACTCCCGACCCCTACCGGCGGTCACTCAGGGCACCACCAGCATTCCGGTCTTCCCGCCAAAGCCGTCGTCCACGGCCGCCACATCCTCCGGCACGATCCACCGCTCCCCGTCCACCACCAGGTTGAAGCGATAGACCCCTGGGGCCAGCGTGACTCGGATCACCCAACGGCCCTCCCGATCCCGCGCCATCGGCACCGGCTGCCAAGCCGTCCAATCTCCCACGATGGCGACGCGACTCGCCCCGGGCACCGAGAACCGCAGTTCGTTCAGCCCGCGATCGGCCGCGTACACGGCACGTCCCGTGGTCGGCACGCGCCACACCGAAGGCCGGCGACTGGACAGCCGGATCGAGACCGAGAGGTAGCGGCCGCCGGGGAGCGATTGCAGCAAGTCGGACGGGTAGGTCCCGGCCGCGACCGTGAGGGCGACCTGGCGAGTCAGCCACCAGGCGGCGGTGCCGCCGCCCCAGCTCGCCTCCGCGACCCCCGAGCCCTGGGCGGCGCCCCTCCACCCGCCGTAGGCCATCAGATCGAGCCGCCCCAGGGTCGCCGCCAGGCGCCCGTTGACTTCGGGAAACCACGATCCCTCGATCCGCAAGGGGTTCCAGAGGATGGCGGCGTTCCAGGGACCGGCATCTCCCCAGACGCCGGCGGTGGGTCCCAGGCCCACCGCGATCCCCCGGCTCCCCGAGGTCCAGCCCGTGGCCCCCGCGCCGCCGCCCCAGACGCCGAACCTCCGGGCGGCCAGGTGGAGCCGCACTTCGCCCCGCGTGGCCGCCGTGCGGTACCCGGTCGCGTGGACGCTTCCGCCCCCGCTGGCCGCAAACTCGAAGCGCACTGGACCGCCGCGGAAGGGACGGCGCAGGTAGGAAACGTCGCCCCGTCCCTGAGCCGTCCATTCCGCGCCCTCGAAGGCGGCGAGGCCGCCGCTCAGGAGGGCGTAGAGCGTGGGGCGACTCCACTCGAGGGTCGGAGCCACGATTGCGGAAGCTACGGAGGCCGTGCTGTCGTACCGAACGCTGGTCGCGCCCAGGTCCACCTGCCACCGCTGCGCTTCGGCCGCAGAGCCCGCGAAGAGCCAGGGGACGAGAAGCCCCGCGCTGCGCCCGGCGGTGAGCCGCATGCGGCGCCAGTTCAGGGCCGGCCGGGGCTCGGGGGAACCGGCGTCGCCGCCGGCACGGGCGATGCCGGCCCCGACGGCGGCGAGGCGACCGTCGGGGGACCGGCCGGGG
>DATLXT010000323.1:0-3170 GCA_035575475.1 Gemmatimonadales bacterium
CCGCCTGCACCGCCTCCCAGGCGCTCCGCACCGCGGACCCCGGATGGCGCCCCTCGTCCAGCGCCCGATTCACCTGCCGCACGAAGTCGTGAGTCCGCGCCAGCGCCTGCGGGGCGTTCAGGTCGTCGTCCAGCGCCGCCCGGAACCGCTCCGAGAACTCGCCGGCCAGCCGCTCGAGCGCCGGGTCGGCAGGCCCGCCGGCGGCGGCCGCGAGCCGCGCGTCGAACTCGCCCAGCCGCCGCGCTCCCTCGGCCGCCGCCGCCAGCGCTTGGTCGGTGAAATCGAGCTCCTGGCGGTAATGGGTCGAGCAGACCAGGTGCCGGAACGCCCCGGGATCCACCCCCTGCTCCTTCAGGTCCCGCGCGGTGAGGATGTTCCCGAACCGTTTCGACATCTTGGTGCCCTTCACGTTCAAGAAGGCCCCGTGCAGCCAGTACCGCGCGAACGGCCGCCCGGTGGCCGCCTCGGATTGCGCGATCTCGTCTTCGTGGTGGGGGAAAATGTTGTCCACGCCGCCGCAGTGGATGTCGAGGGTTTGCACCCCGAACCGGGTCTCGATCTCGTGGAGCGACATTCCCGAACACTCGATGTGCCACCCCGGCCGGCCGCGACCGAAGGGGGCGTCCCAGGCGGCGCCCACCTGCTCGTCGAGCGGCGTGGCGCGCTTCCACAGCGCGAAGTCCCGGGGGTCGTCCTTCCCGTACTCGTCGCTGGCCACGCGTGCCCCCACCTTCAGCTGGCGGCGGTCGAGCTGCGAGAGCCGGCCGTAGGCCGGAAACCTGGCGATCGCGAAGTAAACCGAGCCGTCCTCGCCGTGGTAGGCGATCCCCTTGTCCAAGAGGACCTGGATCAGCCGGACCATCGCCGGAATGGATCCCGTGGCCCGGGGATAGACGTGGGCCGGACGGATCCGCAGGAAGTCGCGGTCCTCGAAGAACGCCCGGACGAAGGGCTCGGTATGCTCGGCCAGGCGCTTCCCCGCCTCGGCGGCGGCCTTGATGGTGCGGTCGTCCACATCGGTGAGGTTCATGACGTGGAACACCTGGTAGCCCGAGTGCTCCAGATATCGCCGCAGCAGGTCCTCGAACAGGAAGGTGCGGAAGTTCCCGATGTGGGCGTAGTTCCAGACCGTGGGGCCGCAGGTGTACATGGTCACACGCGGCGGCACCAGCGGCTCGAACCGCTCCAGGCGACGCGTGAGCGTGTTGAAGAGCGTGAGCGTCACCGCTCGCGCGTCGCCAGGGCGCCCCGGACGATGGCCTCGACCAGCGGCGCCGGATCGAACCGAACCGGATCGGTGGCCGGCAGCCCGGTCTCCTGCTGCGCCCGCTCCACCGCCGCGCGGGCGTCCGCCTCGGCCAGGTCGAAGGTATTGAGGCAGATCCCGATCACCCGGGAGGGCCGAATCCAGGCCGCGGCCTCCTCGTAGATCCGCACCAGCTCGGGGAGGGGCGGAATCCGGACCCAGGGCGCCTGCCCGTGATAGTCGCCGATCCACTCGCGGCTGGCCTGATGGCACAGGATCATGGCGTCGGGCAGGGAGCCGTGGAGCAGGCCCAGCGTGACGCCCGAGTAACCGGGGTGGATCAGGCTCCCCTGCCCCTCCACCAGGACGATGTCCGCGTCCCTCGCCCCCTGGAGCACCAGGCTCTCGGCCGCCCCGGCGATGAAGTCCGCCACCACCGCGTCCACCGCGATCCCCCAGCCTTCGAGGAAGATCCCGGTCTGGCCGGTGGCGACGAAGCTGGTCCGGTGACCGCGGCGCACCAGGGCGTTCCGCAACTCCACCTGGGCGGTCATCTTGCCCACGTTGCAGTCGGATCCCACGGTGAGCACCACGTAGGCCGGCACCTCGGCCGCGCGGCCGTCGGCGATGGGCAGGTCCGCCGGCGGCTTGCGAACGTCGAGGATCCGGACGCCGCGGGCCCGCGCCAGCGGGCCCAGTTCCGGGTCGTCCGAGATGAAGGTGTGCAGGCCGCTCCAGATCTCCAGGCCCCGCTCGATGGCGGTGCGCAGCCACTCCCGCCACTCGGCCGGGAGCCGCCCGCCCTTGGGGGCGATGCCGATCAGCACCGCCGTCGCCCCGAGATCGAGGCCCTGGGCGAAGTCGCCCACCACCGGAATGGCGCCGCCGAAGCCCAGGACCTCCTGCGCGGTCTTGCCCGCCTGGGTCCGGTCCAGCACCGCCACGATGCGCTCGGGAAGGTAGCGGATGCAGCAGTTCGCGGTCTTGGACGTGAGCGGGTGGAACTGCCCGTCCGCGATGATGAAAAAGCGGTGGGAGGCGCCGGCAGTCATGAACGCGAGGTCGTGGTCCGGGGTAGTCGGTGTTCAGCGGTGGACCGGAGGACCGCGGGGCGGCCGCCGGCCAGGTCGCCGTAGATCTCGCCCAGCAAAATATGGCGGACCACCACGAGCGTCAGGGCCAGGATCGGCACGGCCACCACGAGGCCCACGGCCCCGAGCAGAGTCGCCATGACCAGCACGCTCGAGATGGTGAGCACGGGCGGCAAGGCGATCTGCCGCTCCATGATGCGGGGAACCACGAAGTTGGCCTCGAACACGTGCACCACCACGCCCAAGAGCAGCACCAGGACCACCCGGACCCAGTCACCCGTCCCCACCACGAACAGCGCCGGCAGGATGGTCGAGACCATGGTGCCAAAGAACGGCACCAGCGCCACCAGGCCGGTGAAGATGCCGAACGCCAGCCAGTAGGGCACGCGGAGCAGCCAGAGGCCGAGGGCGGTGAGCATGGCGAGCACGGCCATGGCGAGCAGCTGACCCACCACCCAGGCGCGCAGCGTGGCGCCGGCGTCGGCCAACACCCGCGCGGCCAGGTCCCGGTACCGCGGAGGGACCAGTCCCAAGACGCCGTCGCGGTACAGCGTGGGCTGGCGGGCCAGATAGAGCGCCATGACGATCACGCTGGCGGCCTCGATGAAGAGCTTGCCGCCCGCCCGCGCGTAGGGGAGCAGGGAGCCCCGGAGGAAGCCCGCGGCGTCGCTGATCAGGCCGGCCACCAGTCCCGACTGCGGGTCGGCCAGATCGGTGTTCCGCAGGACCGGATACTGGCTGGCCCACCGGGCCAGGACGTTCTGGATGTCGGTGAGCGTCTGGGGGAGGCCGCTCACCAGCGCCTCGGTCTGATCGATGACCGGTGGGACCAG
>DATLXT010000324.1:0-2721 GCA_035575475.1 Gemmatimonadales bacterium
CCCCCCTCCGGAGTGACCATCATGCGCCTCGCCCTTGCGACCCTGCTCGGCACGCTCGCCACCCCGCTCGCCGCCGCTCAGCAGCCCCCGCCCTTCACCATCCGCTCGATCACCGTGCGCCCGGGCACCATGATGTCGGGCTACCTCGAGGTCCCGGCCGGCCGGGACCAGGGGACGCGGATCCCGGTCACCATCGCCCACGGCCGGGAGCGCGGCCCCACGCTCGCGCTCATCGCCGGCACCCACGGCTCCGAGGTAGCGCCGATCGTGGCGCTCCAGCGGGTACGTCGCACGCTCGATCCGACGCAGCTCCGCGGGACCGTGATCCTGGTGCACGTGGCCAACCTGCCGTCCTTCCTCGGGCGCACGATCTATTACAGCCCGGTCGACGGCAAGAACCTGAACCGGGTGTATCCGGGGAAGGCGGACGGGACGGTCTCCGAGCGCATCGCCCACACCATCACCACCGAGATCATCGAGCGGGCCGACTATCTCGTGGACCTGCACGCGGGAGACGGCAACGAGTCCCTCGGTCCCTACACCTACTGGAACCGGCTCGGGCTCGACCCCCGGGTGGACTCCGTGGCCCGCGACATGGCGCTGGCCTGGGGGAACGACCACATCGTGATCGATACCACCCGGCCGCGGGACCCCCAGGCGAGCGTGTACACCCAGAATACCGCGCACCTCCGGGGGAAGCCCGCGCTCACCACCGAGAACGGGTACCTGGGGCTCCCGGCCGAAGAGATGGTGGAGCGCAACGTGCGGGGCGTGTTCCGGCTGCTGCGCCACCTCCGGATGTACCCGGGGCCGGTGGAGCGGGTGGAGCACCCGCTGTACTTCGACCGCACCGAGGTCTTACGCAGCCCCGCGACCGGCGTCTGGCACCCGGGGGTCGAGCGCGGGCAGAGCGTCCAGCAGGGCGGGTTGATCGGCGTGCTCACGGATTTCTTCGGAGACCCGCTGGCCGAGGTTCGCGCGCCCTTCGGCGGGGTGGTACTCTACGTGGTCGGCACGCCGGCCATGTCCCAGGGCGAGCCCCTGGGAATGATCGGCCGGCCCGTCCTCGCGCCTTGACCCAGGAGGCTACCCGTGCTCCGGCGCCTCGTCCTGCTCGCCGTCCTGGCCGCGGTCCCGGCCTGCGCCCGCGCCTCCGAGGGGGACGAAGGCCCGGTGCCTCGCACCGAGACCATGCTGCGGGTGGAGAACCAGGACTTCTTCGACATGACCATCTACGTGATCCGCAGCGGCCAGCGGATTCGGCTGGGCACGGTGCCGGGGCTCTCCTCCCGGGTGCTGGCCATCCCGCCTTCTTTGGTGGGCGGCGGGGTGGAACTGCGCTTTCTGGCGGACCCGGTGGGGAGCAACCGGACGCCGGTGAGTCACGAGATCTTCGTGCAGCCGGGAGACGTGGTGGAGTTGATCATTCCGGCGCAGCCGCGCTGAGGCGGCCGCCGTCGGTCTCAGCGCACCCGATCCAGGTATTTCCCGGTCTCGACCTCGACCCGCACCAGATCCCCGGGGCGGATGAATTGCGGCACCAGGACCTCGACCCCGTTTTCGAGGACCGCTTCTTTGAACACGTTGGTCTCCTGCCCGTGGACCGGGGCCGCGGTCCGCTCGACGCGCAGTTCCACGGCCCTGGGCACCACCACGCCCACCGGTTGGTCGTCGAGGAATTCCAGCTCCAGGCGCTGGTTCGGCCGAATGAAGCGCGCGAAGGCGCCCAGGGCGGCGCGTTCCAGCGAGACCTGCTCGAACGTCTCCGGGTGCATGAAGACGCAGCGCTGGTCCTCGTCGTAGAGGTACTCCATCGGCTGCCGTTGGAGCTCCACTTCCTCCACCCGGTCTTCGGGGCGGAACCGGCGTTCGGTGAGGTTGCGGGTCCGAAGGCTCTGGATCCGCAGGTGGACCGAGCCTTTCATCTGGCCGGCGCCCTGGTGGAAGACGGCGTCCAGGACCCGGAACACCTCGCCTTCCAGGCGAACGGCCATCCCGGCCCGGACTTCGGTCACGGGAAGGATCATCTGGCCACCTCGCGGCGTTGGCAGGCCGCACCCGCTTTTACGATAGGCGGCGGGGCCGCCCGGAGCCAGGGAGCGCGGGTGGCCTAGGAGCCGCGCCGATCCAGACTGCGATACTGCACGCCCTCACTCACGTGCCGGGCCTCGAGGCGGGCGGCGCCGTCCAGGTCGGCGATGGTGCGCGCGATCTTGAGGATCCGGTGATAGGCCCGGGCCGAGAGGCCGAGGCGGGTGATCGCCGTCTTGAGCAGGGCGTCGGCGCCGTCCGACACCCGGCAGTGGGTCCGGATGTCCTTCGGGGCCATGTGGGCGTTGGCGTAGATGCCGGGGCGCGCGGCGAACCGGTCGCGCTGGACCTCCCGGGCCCGGTCCACCCGTTCGCGGATGGCTTCGCTCGGCTCGCCCCCGCACTGGTCGGCGAGCGCCCGGTACTTCACCGCCGGCACCTCGAGATGGATGTCGATCCGGTCGAGGAGCGGGCCCGAGACCCGCGCCAGGTAGCGTTGCACGTCCGGCGACCCGCAGGCGCAGTGGTGCTGGGGGTCGCCGAGGTAGCCACAGGGACAGGGGTTCATCGCCGCGGCCAGCATGAAGCGCGCGGGATACGAGAGGCTCATGGCGGCGCGGGCGATGGTCACCACGCCGTCTTCCAGCGGCTGGCGCAGGACCTCGAGCACATTCTTCCGGAACTCGGGCA
>DATLXT010000325.1:0-2801 GCA_035575475.1 Gemmatimonadales bacterium
GAACAGGCGGACGACGAGGCCATCGCCGAAGCATTCCGGCGCGCGATGGCGGAGGCCGAGGTGGGCCAGCCGTAGCCGGCCTCGAGGCGCGCCGGGGGCCGAGCGGTGGAGCGGCCTGGCGGCGCGGACGCCTGCAGCACGACGCTCTCACCTTCTCCCGGATTCCCCATGTCCTTCGTCCTTCTCGCGGTTCTGGTTCTCGCGATGTTGTGGGTCATCGGGGCCTACAACAAGCTCGTCGCGCTCAAGAACGACGTGGTGAACGCCTGGAAGCAGATCGACGTGCAGCTCAAGCGCCGCCACGATCTGGTGCCGAACCTGGTGAGCGCCGTGAAGGGGGCCATGGAGTTCGAGCGCGGGACCCTCGAGGCGGTCATCGCGGCGCGCAACAAGGCGGTATCGGCCCAGGGGGTGGGGGCCGTGGCCAGGGCGGAAGGCGAGCTGACCCAGGCGCTGGGCCGGCTGTTCGCCCTGAGCGAGCGGTATCCCGAGCTCAGGGCCACCGCCAACATCCAGCAGCTCCAGGAGGAACTCACCAGCACCGAGAACCGCATCGGGTTCGCCCGGCAGCTCTACAACGACACGGCCACGGAGTACAACACCCGGCAGATGCAGTTTCCCTGGAACCTGCTGGCCGGCCTGGCGCGGGCGGAACCGGCGGAGCTGTGGGAGATCGAGGACGCCGCCGAACGGGCGGTGCCTCGGGTGGATCTCTCGTCGAACAAGCCTCCGGCGTGACGCGGGACGATCTCTTTTCGCAGCAGGAGGCCAACCGGCGCCGGTCGTTCTGGCTCGTCACCGGGTTCGTCGTCTTGTTCGCCTGGGTGGGGTTCGGAGGCGACCTCGGGTTCTATCTGCTCACCCGGGATGCGGGACCCGGGGGCTACCACCACACCGTGCCCATCATCGGGCTCCTCGCCACGCTGGTGGCCGGCGGGATCTGCTGGTACTCCTGGAGGCGGGGTCCGGACCGCGTGCTCTGGGCCACCGGGGCCCGGGAGGTGATCGAGCCCGGCGACGAGGCGGAGCGGCGGCTGGTCAACGTGGTGGAGGAGATGGCGATCGCGGCCGGGCTGCCGCGGCCCCGGATCTGGGTGGTGCCCGATGCCGACCCCAACGCCTTCGCCACCGGCATCGCAGCGGCCGGCGCCAGCATCGCCGTGACCCGGGGTCTGCTCCAGGCGCTGAGTCGCGACGAACTGCAAGGGGTCGTGGCGCACGAGATGGCTCACATCCGGAACCTCGACATTCGCTTGCTCACGCTGCTCGCCGCGATGGTGGGCGCGATCGCACTCCTGTCGGACGGGATGGGCCGGATGTTGCGAGGCGGGGTTCGAGCGGGTGGGGGGGGAGGCCGGAGCGGCAAGGGTGGCAAGGGGGGAAACCCGCTCGCGCTCGTCCTCGTGGCGCTCTGGCTGCTCACCCTGGTGCTGGCGCCGGTGCTTTCGCGGCTCCTGGCCCTGGGGGTGAGCCGCAAGCGGGAGTACCTCGCCGACGCCACCGGGGCGCAGCTCACCCGGAACCCGATGGCGCTGGCGAGCGCCCTCGAGAAGCTCGGGGCCGCTCCCGAACCCACCCGCGCGATCAGCCGCGGCGCCGCCCACCTCTGCATCGTGGATCCGAAGCCCACGCGCTTCGCCGAGCAGGAGAGCTGGCTCGCGAACCTGCTCGCCACGCACCCCCCGATCCGGCAGCGTATCCTCCGGTTGAAAGGGATGGCGTATCAGGCGGCCAGGACGGCGGGAGCGAATCGTGCCTGACAGCCTGCTGGTCGCGCTGGCCCTGGCGGCGCTCGGGGCGGCGGCCGGCCTGGCCGCCCTCACCCGCCGCGCGGTCCGGCGCCGCGTGCGGAACTGGGCGCGGCACGCGGTGTTCCAGTTCCGGGCCCGGATCGATCGCTACAAGCTGGTCGAGCGGGAGCGGATCCGCGAAGCGCTGCTGCAGGATCCGGCGGTTCTCGGGGCGATCCGGGCCCATGCCCGCCTGCACGGGCAGCCGGAAGGCGTCGTGCGGAGCCGGGTGAACCAGTACATTGACGAGATCGTCCCCTTCTTCAACGTCCTGTCGTATTACAAGCTGGGATACAACCTCGCCCGGCTCACCATCAACCTGCTCTACAAGGTCACCCTGGAGTACCGGGATCAGGAGGCGCTGGACCGGATTCCGCGGCGCGACGTGGTCGTCTACCTGATGAACCACCGGAGCAATGCGGACTACGTGGTGGTGGCCTACGTGCTGGCCCGGGTGGTGAGCATCAGTTACGCCGTGGGGGAGTGGGCGCGGGTCTGGCCCCTGGAGTACGTGTTCAAGAGCTTCGGCAGCTACTTCATCCGGCGGCAGTACCGGGAGCCGCTCTATCACACGGTGCTCGAGAAGTACGTCCAGTTGATCACCCGGAACGGGGTAACCCAGGGCATCTTCCCCGAGGGAGGGCTTACCCGCGACGGCGCGCTCCGGCCGGTCAAGATCGGCCTGCTCGACTACATCATTCGTACCCTGGAGGATCCGGCCTTCGACCGGGATATCTGGCTGGTGCCGGTGGCGATCAATTACGACCGGGTGCTGGAGGACCGCTCGCTGATCCGGGAGCGCATCGTGGGCGGGCGGCCGGTGTCGCGCTGGCTCCAGCTCCGCGCGGTGGGCCATTATCTGGCCTGGAACACGTTGCGGCTCCTCACCGGGCAACTCCGCCGGTACGGGCGCGTGGCGGTGAACTTCGGAACCCCGATCTCGGTGCGGCGGTGGCTGCGGGACCAGCCGCCGGGGATTCTGGCCCTCCCCAAGCCGGAACGGCTCCCCCA
>DATLXT010000326.1:0-4189 GCA_035575475.1 Gemmatimonadales bacterium
GCCCCCGAACTGCGGCTTCGCCCGCACGACACGAGTCTCGCCGCGCGAGCGGACACGGCCCGGATGGCCGCCCGCCCGCCCGCTCGCCCCACCTTCCAGGCCCAGGGCACCGGGCGCAGTCCCTTCGGTCCCTACGCCGACGTCGGGATGGAGCTGAACCTTCGCTTCGAGCTCAAGGCCGACCGCTTCAAGAACCTGCGCTGCGGCGCGCTGGACCGGCAGTTCGCCCTCTCCGGCTGCGATCCGGGTTTTCCCACCATCAGCCCCAACCCGCAGTACGCCATCCGGACCGGCGGCCTCATCGGCCAGCGCCTCCACGTGAACGTGGACTTCGACAGCGAACGGGAGTTCGACGCCAACAATAACCTCCAGGTGTGGTATGAGGGGCTGGAGGACGAAATCCTGCGGCGGGTGGAGGCGGGAAACGTCACCTTCCAGACCGCCGGGTCGCGCTTCATCAGCGCGGCCATTCCGGCCAACAACTTCGGCGTGCAGGCTGTGGCCCAGCTCGGGGCCCTGGAGCTGCGCGGCATCTACGCCCAGCAGAAGGGCAACGTGGTCAAGGACCGGATTTTCACCGTCGGGGAGACCACCACGCAACCCACCGACCGGGAGCTGCGCGACCTCGACTACGAGCAGGGCCGCTTCTTCTTCGCGGTGGACCCGGCGGCGCTGCCGGGCTTTCCCGAGGTCGACGTGCTCGACCTCAATCGCGCGGCCCTCCCGGACTCGCTCCAGGTGGCCAGCCTGCGGGTGTACCGGGTCCGGGCCCTCGCGGCCGGCAGCCCCAGCAACCAGAACATCGGCGGGGTGCGGGCGGTGGCCTGCGGCGCCGGGAGGACTTCGGTGGACTGCGAGGTCCAGCGCGCCGGACCCTACGACTGGGAGATCCTCTTCGAGGGCCGGGATTACTACGTGGATCCCAGCGGCGCGTGGTTCGTGCTCACCACCCGGCTGGATCAGGCCGACTACCTCGCCGTTTCCTACGTAACCGCGGCGGGCGACTCGGTCGGCACGTTTCCCGTGACCCGGAACCCCGACCCCGCGGTGGTGGACTCCCTGCGGCTGGTCTACGACCCCAAACCGGGCGTGACGGTGGCCTCGCCCTCCTTTCGGTTCGAGATGCGCAACGGCTACCGCCTGGGCACCGGGGAGCTGGAGCGGGAATCCGTCGAGCTGGTGGTGACCGTGAACCAGCGCGAACGGGCGCTGAACGGCCAGACCTACCTCGAGCTTCTGGGCCTCGCCCTGGCGAACGACCCCAATCGCTTCGACCAGTACAACCGCCTCTTTCCCCGGGAGCGCGACCAGGGGGTGCCGCTCCGCGAGCAGTTCGTGATCTTCCCCCACCTCCGCCCGCTGGCCGACAGCACTCGGCTCCAGGCCGCCGAACGCAACGACTCGTTGTACCTGACGCCCCGCCCGCTGCTCGCCACCCGGGGCCCTCCCTCGGTGTTCGCCCTGAGGGTGCACGCCAGCGTGTCGGCCTCGGCCGACCGCAGCACGCTCTCGCTCAACAGCTTCGAGATCCGCGAGGGGAGCGAACGGATCTACGTCGGCACCCGCCTGCTCACCCGCGGGGCCGACTACGCCATCGATTACGCGGCGGGCACCGTCACCTTCCTCAACCCCGACTCGCTGTTTCAGGGCGGCCCCGCCCAGGTCCGGGCGCAGTTCGAGGAGCGGGCCGCCTTCGCGGTGGCGCCGACGTCCATCTACGGGATCGCCGGCCGCTACGACCTGGGGGACCGGGGCGAGATCAACCTGCTGGGCATGTTCCAGAACGAGCAGAGCGCCTTCACCCGTCCGCCGCTCGGCCTCGAGCCCTCGTCGAGCTTCATCGGGGGCATGACGGCGCGGCTGCGGTTCGAGCCCGCCTGGCTCACCCGCGCCGCGGACGCCCTGCCGGGCGTGCGCACGGATGCGCCGTCCATCGTGAACCTGGCCGCGGAGCTCGCCGTCTCCCAACCGTCGCCCAACCGGCTGGGGCTCGCTTACGTCGAAGAATTCGAGGGCGAGGCCAGCCGCTTCATTCCTCTGGACGAAAAGCGCTGGCACTGGGGGAGCCTCCCCTGCGGAGACCCTCGCAACGGGTGCGCCGACGGGGCGCGCGGGGCCGGCCCCTTCGGGATTTCTCCCGCGGGATTCGACGTGGGCAACGCGGCCGCCCTCACCTGGCAGAACCTGCCGTACAACGCCGACGGCACGCCGGTCCAGTTCTTCCCCCAGCAGATCGACCCCACCATCCGGATCGCGGGCCAGGCGCAGGGGGCGGAGCCCGTGCTGTGGCTCATGCTCAAGCCCGACACGGTACTGGGGCTGGCCGACGGCAACACCGGACTCCCCAACTGGGTGCGCCCGCGCCAGAACGCGCCCCGCTGGCGGTCTCTCACCCTGGCGCTCTCCGAGACCGGGATCGACCTCTCCCGGGTCGAGTTCCTCGAGTTCTGGGTTTGGGAGGACAACCGGCGCACCGCCCGGGCCAACCGGGCCGGCATCCTGTTCGACTTCGGTTCGGTGTTCGAGGACGCCATCGCGTTTCAGCCCGAGGCGTTCCAGGTCCGGAACGGGGATACCACCTACGTCGGGGCACGCCTCGCGGGCCTCGGCCGTCTGGACACCGAGCGCGACTCGCTGACCCGCGCCTGGAACGCGGCCCTGAACGATGTGGGGATCCTCACCGACCGGGTCAGCGACGGTATTTTGGATCTCGATAACGGGATCACGGTGGACACCCTGCCGCTGTGCAGCGCGTCCAGCCGGGGCGTGCTGCGCGCGTTCGCCTTCGGCGATCTCCGGTCCCGCTGCGGGCGCGAGAACGGCGGCCTGGACACGGAGGACCTGGACGGCGACTTCCTCCTCGACTCGCTGGCCGCCGTGCGGCTGCGGGAGGACTTCGTGCGTTTCGTCTTCCCGATCGGCGACGAGCGGTACTTCGTGCGCGACGGCGGGATGGTGCCGGTGCGGGACCCGGCGGGGAACCCCGACGGGGCCGCGGGGTGGCGGCTCTACCGCATCCCGTTCCGCACCGACACCCTCCAGGTGGGGCAGCCCAATCTGCGTCAGGTGCAGGCCCTCCGGATCACCGTCCTCGCGCCGGAAACGGCGCTCCCGGGACAGCCCGATCCCCAGATCTTCTTCGGGCTCGCGCGGGTGCGACTGGTCGGCAGCACCTGGCTGAAGCGCGCCGAGACCCCGATTCGCGGGATCGCGGGGGAGCGGGGGACGGGGGTGGGCGAGGTGGTGGCCTCGGTGATCAGCACCGAGAGCCGCGACCTGGGATACGCGCCGCCGCCCGGCGTCTCGGATCAGGCCGAGCGCCGCGACGCGGCTCTCCAGATCGGCGCCACCCAGATCAACGAACAGTCGCTCCGCCTCCTGGCCCGCGGCCTCCGCACCGGGGAACACGCCGAGGCGTTCACCCGCTTCACCGCCGCGGGCGACAAGAACTTCCTGAAGTACCGGGAGCTGCGGGTCTGGGCCCGGGGCCGCGGTCCCGGCTGGGAGGACGGCGACCTCGAATTCTATGTCAAGGCGGGGAAGGGCCCCGACAACTTCTACCTCTACCGGACGCCGGTGCGGACCGCCTCGTGGGAGCCGGAAGTGGTGGTGGAGTTCTCGCGCTGGTTGGCGCTGCGCGCGGCGGTGGAGCAGGCCTGGCTGCGGGGCGACACCGCGCAGGTTTACCCCGGCTGCCCCGACAGCACACTGGTGCCCCACGACTCGAGCTACGTGATGTGCGACGGCCCGTACCTGGTGCACGTGCGGGATCCGGGGACCGCGCCACCCAACCTCACCGCGGTCGAGGAGCTGGCGGTGGGGATGCTGCGCGTTGCCGAGCGGACCTTCGTGGATCCGGCCGAACTCTGGGTGGACGACATCCGGCTGGCCCGGGTGGTGGACGACGCGGGCCTGGCGGGGGCGCTCGACCTGAGCCTCGTGGCGGCGAACCTGGCCGACCTGAACCTGAGCCTGTACCGGCGCGACGGCGACTTCCGCGAATTGGGCGAGGGGCCGAGCTACCTGACGGATAACTCGGCGAGCGTGGCCGGCACCCTGCGCCTCGAGCAGTTTCTCCCCGGGGCCCTGGGACTGGCGATGCCGCTCACGGTGCGGCACACCGTGGGCGCCACCCAGCCGGTCTTCCTGAGCCGCAGCGACCTGCGGGCCGACTTGCTGGCGGGGGTGC
>DATLXT010000327.1:0-6010 GCA_035575475.1 Gemmatimonadales bacterium
GGACGGGCCGCCACCAGCGCCAGGGGCCGCGGTGAGGACCGCGACCTCCCAGCCCAGTGGCGCAAGGTACTTGGCAATCCCGGCCCAGCGGAGTCCGCCCACCTGCCCCTCGGGGCCGAAATGGTAGGTGACGACCAACAGCCGGCGACCGCTACTCACCGATCCTCGCGCGGCCAAGGCGGGCCGAGGCCATGAGCTCGCGAAACGCCACCAACCGCCCCCAGTGCAGCAACCGACAGGCGAGCGCGTAGGCGACCACCCCGGCTGCGACCTGCGTCGCGAGGCGCACGGCGCTGTCCGCGTCGGTCCCGCACAGAGCCCCGGCCGTGATCACGGCCCCGGCCATGACTGCGGTCCCGTTCAGCGCCGGCCGGAGGGCCCTGAGGTACTCGCTCGCCGATAGCTCGATCCGGGCGAAGACCCGACGGTACAGAACCAGGAGAAACACGGGGTCCACGACGACCCACGCCGTTGCCAGCCCGGCGACACCCCACCGCTCGGCACCGAAGTAAAAGCACGGGGGCAGGACCAGCGCCGCCGCCAGCATCCGCCACACCTCGAACCTCGAATCGCGCATCATCATGAGCACCTGTGGCAGCAGCGGCGTGATCGAGCGAACGGTCGCGTAGGCCGCGAGGAGTTGCAGGGGCGCGATCGCGCCGGCCCACTTGGGACCGAGCAGCACCAGAACCAGGTCCCGCGCCACCAGCGCGAGCCCCACGCTCGCCGGGAAGGTGATCAGCGCCAGGCCTTCCGTGATCCGGAGGACGTACCGCCGGACCGCCGCGCGATCATCCTGCACCGCCGCGAAATAGGCGGGCGTCACCTGGCCGACCAGCGCCGCCACCCGCTGGATCGCGACGTTCGCCAGGGTCGCCCCCACGTTGTAGAGACCCAGCGCCGCCGGTCCCAGGAACCGCCCGGCGACGAGCGCGTCCGCGCTGGTCGACGCGTACCAACACAGCCGGGCCATCACCACGTCGAAGCTCAGCGTCATGGCGCTCTTCAGAGCCCCCGGTCGGGGCCAGACCAATGCCCGCGACCGCAGGCGGAGCACGGCCGCCGTCGAGAGCAGGGCGCTCAACACCGCGCCGCCCACCAGGGTCCAGTACCGCAGTCCCGCGGCGGCGAGGGCCACCATGCCGACAGCGAGCACCAGCGCCTGGCCCAGGTCGATGAGCGCGAGGTCCCGGAAGCGAAGGTCCCGCTGGAGCAGGGCCAGGGGCACGGTCTTGAAGGACGTGATCAGGAAGGTCGTGCTCATCGCCACGACGACGAGCGGGAGCTCGGGGGCGTCGAAGAACCGCCCCAGCGGCACCGCGGCGGCCCAGGACACCAGCATGCTCCCCAAGCCCAGCAACACCGACAGGCCGTTCAACTGGTCGAGCTGGGCCTCGGTCAGATCCCGCACGGCCAGGACCGCCGTGCCCAGGCCGAACTCGGAGAGGAGCGTGATCAGGCCCAGGTACACCGCGGCCATCCCGACCAGGCCGTAGTCGGCCGGGCTGAGCAGGCGCGCGACCACGAGCCAGGCGATCCACATCGAGCCCTGAGCCAGCCACTTCGCCCCCGCGGTCCAGGCCACCCCGTGCAGGAGCGACCCGTCGAGGGCGCGGCGCTCGACGAGGGCTTCGGCGTGCGCCGATCCCGAGAATCCTGCTAGCTGTCGCACCGCCCCGACACGGTAGCAAGAGCGGGACCATCCCGAACGAGAGCAGGCACGATACGGCTCCCTCGGCGGCGGGATCCGCGGCGCCGCGAAGTGTGGCGGTGACGCACCACCCACCGGCCGCCTGCGGGGAAGCCAAGCGGGGCAGGTCGGGCAGCAGTCGGCACCCGGTTTGCAGAGCGACCCAGTAGCTATGGCGAAGTTCCCCGCCCCCGCCGCCCGCCTCGGCGTGCTCCACGTACTGACCCCTACCCCGGGTGGGGGCGTGGAGCCCGTGGTGTCGGCGCTGACCCTGGGCTTTCGCGGGTCCCCGGTGAGGTGTCGCGTGGCGGTCGTGATACCGGCCGGCCACCATCCGCCGTGCTTTCTCGCCCCGTTGCGCAACGGCGGGATCGAGGTGTACACGATCGAGGTCCCTCGCCGGGGCTACCTCCGGGAGCGAGCAGCGATCGAGCAGCTGTGCCGTCGCCTGCGTCCCGATGTGGTGCACACCCACGGGTACCGGGCCGACGTGGTGGATGGCCCGGCGGCGCGCCGCCTGGGGATCCCGGTGATCACGACCGCCCACGGGTTCACGGGAGGCGGCCCCAAGAACCGGGTCTACCAGTGGCTCCAGCGCCGGGCCTGGCGGCGCTTCGATGCCGTGGTCGCCGTTTCGCGTCCGCTAATGGCGCAGCTCGCCCGGTGGGTCCCGTCGGAGCGCCTGCACTGCGTGCCCAACGCCTGGTACCCCGCGGAGCCGCCCCTCGAGCCGGCGGCGGCCCGCCGCGCGCTCGGGGTGGGTCCCGACGAGCTCCGCGTGGCGTGGGTGGGGCGCCTGAGCGCCGAGAAGGGGCCCGATGTGCTGATCGAGGCCCTGGCCCGGTTGCGGGACATCCCCGTCACGGTCTCGTTCCTGGGTGCCGGCCCGTTGCGGGAGGCGCTGGAAGCCCAGGCGGCCAGGTTGCGGGTAGCGGACCGCATTCGGTGGCACGGCCTGGTACCCGGCGCCGCACGCCTGCTGCCCGCCTTCGCGGCCCTGGCGCTGACCTCGCGAACCGAGGGCACGCCCATCGTGCTGCTCGAAGCCATGGCGGCCGGGGTCCCGATCGTGGCGACGGCCGTGGGCGGCGTGCCCGACGTGGTTTCGGAGCGGGAAGCGGTGCTCGTGCCGCCGGACGACCCGGAGGCCGTCGCCACCGCGCTGCGCGAGGTGCTGGCAGCCGGGAGCCGCACCCACCGGCGGGTCGAAGCCGCCCGGGCGCGGCTGGAGCGGGACTTCCCGCTCGCCGCCTGGCTGGAGCGCTACGAGCGCGTGTACCGGGCCGTGCGCCGCGAGCGGTCGAGCACCCGTAAGGAAGCGCGGGGATGTGCGGTTTTGCCGTGATGCTCGGCCTCGGCGGCCGCCCGGCAGACGCGGGGGTCCTGGAGCGGATGGCCCGGAGCGTCGCCCACCGGGGCCCGGACGACTCGGGCCTCTACCTCGATGAGTGCGTCGGGTTCGGGTTTCGGCGACTGGCCATCCTGGACTTGAGCCCCACCGGCCATCAGCCCATGGCGTCGGACGACGGCCAGCTGGTCATCGTCTTCAACGGCGAGATCTACAACTACGTGGAGCTGCGGGAGGAGCTGCGCCGCGCGGGTTATCGCTTCCGCTCCACGGGCGACACCGAGGTGCTGCTCACCGCCTACCGTCACTGGGGTCCGGATTGCCTCCACCGGCTGAACGGCATGTGGGCGTTCGTGATCCACGACCGCCGCCGGGGCGTGCTCTTCGGCGCCCGCGACCGGTTCGGCGTGAAGCCGCTGTATGTGCATCGGGCCCGGGCCTCCTGGCTCCTCGCCTCCGAGATCAAGGCCATTCTGGCCTCGGGACTCTACCAGCCCGCCGTCAACTGGACGGTCGGGGCCGACTTTCTGGTCCACGGCAAGCTGGACGAGACCCCGGCGACGTTCTTCGCAGGGATCGAGCAGATCCCGGCGGGGTCCGCGTTCGAGCTCCGGGTGGACGGCACCTGGCGCCGGTGGACCTACTGGTCGCTCGCGGACATCGCGCCCGAGCCCGTCCCGGGGGTCGAGCGGCAGGTGGCCGAGCTGCTCGAGGACGCGGTGCGCATCCGCTTGAGAAGCGACGTGCCCGTGGGCGTGTGCCTCTCCGGCGGGCTCGACTCGACGTCCATCATTTGCGCCATGGCGCGGCACCGCCCCGCGCAGCTCGTGGCGTTTTGCTATCACGAGGCGGCCTTCGACGAGCGCCCGTTCATCCGCGACACCCTGGCCGAGACCGGCGCGGAATTGCGACGGATCCCGCTCGATCCCGAGGCGATGTGGCGCAGCCTCACGGAGGTCCTGCGGTTCCAGGACGAGCCCATCCACTCCGGGGCGCCGATCGCGGGCTTCCACCTCATGAAGCTGGCGGCGGCGAACGGCGTGAAGGTGGTGCTGAACGGCCAAGGCGCGGACGAGACCTTCGCGGGCTACGCGGGCTACTTCCGGGATTACTGGCACACCCTGCTCGGCGCCGGGCAGGGCGCGCGGGCGTGGCGGGAGATCCGAGCCTACGCGGCCGGCCAGGGCGGGAACGCGGGAAGACTCTTTCTCACCGCCCTCGCCCGGCTGTGCCACCGTCGGCTACGCCGGTTGCCTCCGTACCGCCAGCTCGCGGGCCCGGGGCGGTCCCGGCACCCGAGTCGCGCGTCCTGGTTCACTCCGGCGCTGATGGAACACGTCTCCCCGAACGGCGCGGGCGACGAGGATCCGGATCTCAACACCGTGCTGCGGCGCTCCGTGGAGCGGTCGCCCCTGCCCCACTATTTGCGCATGGAGGATCGGAACTCCATGGCCCACGGCGTGGAAGTGCGGTTGCCCTTCCTGGACTACCGCCTGGTCACCCTGGCCTTCCGGGTGCCCGCCGATCGCAAGATGCGCGGGGCGTGGAACAAGGCTCTGCTTCGCGAGAGTCTGCGCGGGCGCATTCCGGAGTCGGTGAGGACCCGGGTGGAGAAGATGGGGTTTCCCACCTCCCTGCACACTTGGGTCACCGGGGCGCTCGCCGAGCCGTTGCGCGACGTCCTGACGAGCCGCGCCGCGCGCGAACGGGGCATCTACCACGTCGAGCGTCTCCTCCGAGCGTTGCGGGATGGCCGCCGGGTGACGCCCTGGGACGCCCTGCGGCTCTTCCGGGTGGCGCAGTTCGAGCTCTGGCATGGTCTCCATCGCGGCTAGGGCGAAGGGGGCCGTGCCCCCCGGCGTGAAGCGATGGTGGAAGCGCCTCGTGCGGGGCTACCACCGCACCTTCCGCGCCTTCACCCCGGCGGACTTGGGGGACGCCCTGCGGCGGCTGGGAGTGGCCCCGGGCGACGTGCTGATGGTCCACAGTGCTTTCGACAGCTTCCTCGGCTTCCAGGGCGGCCCGGCCGATGTGGTCCGCGTCCTCCAGGAGGCCGTGGGAGCGGGCGGCACCCTCCTGATGCCGACCATCCCGTTCCGAGGCACCGCGGTCGAGTACGCGTTGAGCGACCCGCTGTTCGACGTGCGGCGCACGGCGTCCGGGATGGGGCTCATCACCGAGGTGTTCCGGCGCTGGCCCGGCGCCGTCCGCTCTCGCCACCCGACCCACTCGGTCGCGGCCTGGGGGCGAGACGCCGAGGCGCTGATCGCCGGTCACGAGCTGGCCGGAACGCCCTGCGGTCGGCTCACGCCGTACGGACGGCTGCTGGAGTACGGCGGCAAGATTCTGCTGATGGGCGTTCCGCCCAGCACCATGACGTTTTGTTATTTCGTGGCCGAGGAACTCGAACCGCAGCTGCCCGTCCCCGTCCTGACTGAGGAGAGCTACCCCCTGCGCTGGACCAACGGGGACGGGACCGTCCACGTCGCGACCCTGCGGCTGTTCTCCCGGAGCCTCGATCACGACTTGACGCCGCTGGTCCGCGAGCTTCGGCGCCGCGGCCACTGGCGCGGGCGGCGGGTGGGGCGGTTGTCGCTCGCGCTGCTGCGCGCGCGCGAGGTCTACGACGCCGCCCGAGCGCTGGCCCGGCGCGGGATGTTCGTCCGCGCGCGCCGGGGAGACGGAGCCCGGTCATGAACCTGCTGCCCCTGGACAGCGCCGAGCGTATCGAGCTCGCCGCCGGCTGGCTGTCCAAGCCGGAGAACTACAAGTGGCTGGACTTCGGCAACGGAGTCCAGCGGATCACCCCGGTCACGCTCAAGATCATGACCCAGCGGGATCTGCACGTGTTCCGCCTGTACACCGCCGAGGACTCGGATCTCCCCGTCGGGATCGTGGGCCTGAGCAACGTGGATCGCCGCTTTCGCACCGCCTCGATCTGGGCGGTGCTGGGCAACAAGCGGTACGGCGGC
>DATLXT010000328.1:0-2393 GCA_035575475.1 Gemmatimonadales bacterium
CCGCCGTAACAGCCCGCGAAGGAGACGGCCGGATCGTCGGAGCGAACCGCGATGTAGCCGCTCTCGCAGCCTCCCACCTCGTACCAGTCGGTCCAGCGGATGCCGCCGCTCGAGGTGCGGTGGGGGCCGCAGATGGTGGAATTGTCCTGCTGCGCCCCGCACACGTGGTAGGGGAAGTCGGCGGTGGTGATGACGTGATAGAACTGCGCCGTGGCCTGATCCTGTTCGGTCCAGGTCGCGCCGCCGTTGAAGGAGACGTTGGCGCCGCCGTCGTTCCCGTTGATCATCCGGTTGGGATCGTCGGGCGCGATCCAGAGGGCGTGGTGGTCGCCATGAGGCGGGCGAATCGAAGCCTGGAAGGTGCGGCCCCCGTCCACCGACTTCCAGAATTGGACGTTCAGGACGTAGACGGTCTCGGGGTCCTTGGGGTCGGCGTGGATGTGGGTGTAGTACCAGGCCCGCTGGCGCAGATTCCGGTCGTCGTTGGTGCGGCGCCAGGTCCTGCCGGCGTCGTCCGAGCGGAACACGCCGCCCTCCTCGGCCTCGACGATGGCCCATACCCGCTCCGGGTCGGCGGGCGAGACGGCGACCCCGATCTTCCCGATCACGCCCCCGGGCATCCCCGGGTTCCGGGTCAGCTCGGTCCACGTGTCCCCGCCGTCGGTGGTCTTCCAGAGGCCGCTTCCCGGCCCGCCGCTCGAGAGAAACCACGGGCCGCGCTGAGCTTGCCAGAAGGCGGCGTAGATCACCCGGGGGTTGGTGGGATCCATCGCCAGGTCCACCGCGCCGGCGGAGTCCGAACGAAACAGCACCTTCTCCCAGGTCCTGCCCCCGTCTTTCGAGCGGAACACGCCGCGGGTGGGGTTGGGCCCGAAGGCGTGACCCAGCACGGCGACATAGACCAGGTCGGCGTCGGCGGGATGGACCTCGATGTCGCCGATCTGCCCGGCATCGCGGAGCCCGATGTGGGTCCAGCTCTTTCCGGCGTCGGTGGAGCGGTACATGCCGTCGCCCGGCGAGGTGTTGCCGCGCAGCGGCGTCTCGCCGGTGCCGACGTAGACCACGTTGGGGTCCGAGGGGGCCACCGCGATCGCCCCGATCGAGCCGGAGCGAAAGGCGCTATCGGAGACCGGAGTCCAGTTCATCCCCCCGTCCACGGTCTTCCAGACCCCGCCACCCGTGGCTCCGAAGTAGTACACGGAGGGCTGGTGCGCGTGCCCCGCGACCGCGGTGACGCGGCCGCCCCGGAACGGGCCGATCTCCCGCCAGCGGAGGGCGCCGAACAGGGTCGAATCGTAGGGAACAGGGGCTTGCGCGGCGGCAGTCGCGGCGACGAGAACGAGAGCGCCGAGGGACAGAGGTCGCATGACGGGACAGGCTCCTGTAGGTGCGAGGGGACGGCTAACTTACTCGGCGTCTGCTGGCGCGTCCAATCCCGGTGCCGCGCCGAACATCCGGATCGGAGATCACCATGACCGGCCTCGTTCGTCTCGCGCTCCTCGCCGCGCTCGTCGCGTCTCGCCTCGCCGCCCAGGACCAGCGCCTCGAGGCCCTGGTGCGTCGGGTCACGCCCCAGATCACCGAAATCCGGCACCGCATCCACCAGAACCCGGAACTCTCGAACCGCGAGTTCGAGACCGCCGCCCTGGTGGCCGCGCGCCTCAGGGGTCTCGGTCTCGAGGTGGATACGGGCATCGCTCACACCGGCGTGGTGGCCGTGCTGCGGGGCGGACGGCCGGGCCCGGTGGTGGCGGTGCGCGCCGACATGGACGCGCTGCCGGTGACCGAGGACACCCCCTATCCCTGGAAGTCCACCAAGCGGGGCACCTACCTGGGCCAGGAGGTGGGCATCTCGCACGCCTGCGGCCATGACGTCCACGTCGCGGTCGCCCTGGGCGTGGCCGAGGTGCTCGCGGGCATGAAGAGCGAGTTGCCGGGCACCGTGAAGTTCATCTTTCAGCCCGCGGAGGAGGGCGCCCCGCCCGGCGAGCAGGGCGGCGCCAAGCTCATGGTGGAGCAGGGCGTGCTCGAGAACCCGCGCCCCGCGGCGATCTTCGGGCTCCACACCGCCGCCTCCCTCCCGGTCGGTAAGCTCGGTTATCGGGCCGGGCCGGCGATGGCGGCTTCCGATCAGTTCCGCGCGACCATCCGGGGACGCCAGTCGCACGGCGCGGCGCCCGAGCTCTCGATCGACCCCGTGGTGATGGCGTCCCAGGCCGTCCTGGCGCTCCAGACCATCCGCTCGCGCAATCTCTCGCCCCTCGAGCCGAGCGTCGTCACGGTCGGCATCATCCGGGGCGGTACCCGCTGGAACATCATTCCGGGCGAGGTGCGGCTCGAGGGCACGGTCCGCACGTTCAGCGTGGAGGCGCAGAACACCGTGGAGCGGCGCA
>DATLXT010000329.1:0-9286 GCA_035575475.1 Gemmatimonadales bacterium
GCGGCCGTCCGGGTGCACGACCCCGCCGCGCTGGCCTCGGCCCGCCGCCTGCTGGGCGACCGGGTGCAGTACGCCGAGCACGCGTACGAGGCGCTGCGGGGCGCCGACGCCCTCGCCATCGTGACCGAGTGGCTGGAATACCGCAACCCGGACTTCGGGCGCATGAAGGCCCTGCTGGCGCGGCCGCTGATCGTGGATGGCCGGAACCTGTACGACCCGGAGAAGCTCGCCCGCCTGGGCTTCACCTACGACAGCGTGGGCCGGCGCCTGGCATGCGCGTCCTCGTAACGGGCGCCGCCGGCTTCCTCGGTTCTCACCTCTGCGACCGGCTGCTGGCCGCCGGCGCCACCGTGGTGGGGATGGACAACTTCATCACGGGGAACCCCGCCAACCTGGCGCACCTGGCGAAGCACCCGCGCTGGCAATTCATCCGGCACGACGTGAGCACCTACATCGACGTGGAAGGCCCGTTGGACGGCGTCTTTCACTTCGCCAGCCCCGCGAGTCCCGTGGACTACCTGGAGCTTCCCATTCAGACGCTCAAGGTCGGCTCGCTGGGGACGCACAAGGCGCTGGGGCTGGCCCGCGCCAAGCGCGCCCGGTTCCTGCTGGCATCCACCTCCGAGGTGTACGGCGATCCACTGGTGCACCCCCAGCCCGAGAGCTACTGGGGCAACGTCAACCCGGTCGGCCCCCGGGGCGTGTACGACGAGGCCAAGCGGTTCGCCGAGGCCATGACCATGGCCTACCACCGGTATCACGGGCTGGACACCCGCATCGCCCGGATCTTCAACACCTACGGGCCCCGCATGCGGCCCAACGACGGGCGGGTGGTGTCGAACTTCATCGTCCAGGCGCTGAGCGGCGCGCCCCTGACGGTCTACGGCGACGGCTCGCAGACGCGCTCGTTCTGCTACGTGGACGACCTGATCGAGGGCATCGTGCGGCTGTTCGAGCAGGGCACCCCCGAGCCCACCAACCTGGGGAACCCCGACGAGTTCACCGTGCGGCAACTCGCCGAGCGGGTGACGGCCCTCACCGGGTGCACTGCCGGCATCGAGTATCGCCCGCTCCCCACCGACGATCCCCGGGTCCGCCAGCCCGACATCTCGCGCGCCCGACAGGTCCTGGGGTGGGAACCGCGGGTGCCGCTGGACGACGGCCTCCGTCGCACCATCGAGTACTTTCGCGGGGTCCTGGCCCGGTGAGCCCGGACAGCCGGGAGCACGCGCTGGTCACCGGAGCGGCCGGGTTCATCGGCTCGCACACCTGCGAGGCCCTGTTGGCCCGGGGGTATGCGGTGACGGGACTCGACAACTTCGACCCGTTCTACGCCCGGGCGGTGAAGGAACGCAACCTCGCGGGGCTCAGGGGGATGCCCGGATTCGACTTCGTCGAGGCGGATCTGGTACGCGACCCGGTGCCGCTCGACGGCGTGAGCGTGGTGGTCCATCTCGCGGCCAAAGCGGGGGTGCGGCCGTCGCTGGAGAACCCGGTGGCCTACATGGAGGCCAACGTGACGGCCACGGCCCGCCTCCTGGAGGCGGCCCGGCGGGCCGGCGTCAGCCGGATCGTATTCGGGTCCTCGTCGTCCGTGTACGGCGACACCACGCCCACCCCGTTCTGCGAGACCCACCCCGCGACGGAGCCGATCTCGCCCTACGCCGCGAGCAAGCGAGCCGGAGAGCTGCTGGCCTACACCTTCGCGCATCTCTACGGATTGCGGGTGCTCTGCCTCCGGTTCTTCACGGTGTACGGTCCCCGCCAGCGGCCGGACCTCGCCATCCATCGCTTCACCGATCTGGTGGCTCGCGGCCGGCCCGTCCCCATGCACGGCGACGGCTCCAGCGAGCGGGACTACACCTATATTACGGACGCGCTCGCGGGGATCCTGGCGGCGGTGGAGTGGACCGCGCAGCAACCGCCCGGGCGCGTGGACATCGTGAACATCGGGGGCGGCGGGCGGGTCCGGCTGGACCGGCTGGTCGCGCTGATCGCGGCGGCCCTGGGGCGCCCCGCCCGGATCGAACGCCTCCCCGATCAGCCGGGCGACGTGCGGCTGACCGACGCCAGCCTCGAGCACGCTCGGCGCGTGCTCGGGTATCGGCCCCGGGTCGCGATCGAGGAGGGCATCCGCCACTTCGTGCGCTGGTACGAGGAGACGCATGGACGTCAGCCCTGAACATCTCGTGGAGCAGGCGCGGGAGCGCTTCCAGCTCCAGGACTACTACGGGGCGATCCACCTGCTCGAGGAGGTGGTGGCCACGGGGCGGGCGTTCGCGGACGCGCATCACCTCCTCGGGCTCTCGTACTCGTTGGTGGGCCAGCCGGAACAGGCCCTGGGACAGTTCGACCGCGCGCTCCAGCTGAATCCCCGGTACGTGGAGGCGTTGATTCACCGCGGACTGGTGCTCAACGAGCTGGGCCGCGAAGAGGAGGCGGCTGCCTCCCTGCGGCGGGCCAGTCAGATCGGGTCCGAGATGCGGCACGGGTTTCCCGCCCACGTCGCCGCCAAGCTGGCCAACCAGCACGCCGCGCTGGGCGACGCCTATGCCGAGGCCGGCGGGCTGGCCGAGGCCATCGCGCAGTACCAGGCGGCCCTGGCGCTGGGACCCGCCTTCCACGATCTGCGGTACAAACTGGGCCGGCTGCTGCTGGAGGCCGGCCGGGCGCTCGAGGCCCGAGAACAGTTCGAGATCATCGTGCGCGAGCGCCCCAACTACCTGGACGCGGCGGCGATGCTGGGCCTGGCGTGCTATCTCGCCGGTGACGGGCTGGCCGCCCGGGAGGTCTGGACCATCTGCCGCCAGCGCCGTCCGGAGGATCCGCGGGTCGAAGCGTATCTGGCGATGCTCGACCGGGTTGACGTGGCGCCGCCGCGTGTGGCGGCGAGCGCCGGCCGCAAGCGGAAGCCGAGGTGAAGCGGGGGGCGTGGGTGGCGTGGGTGGCGTGGGCGCTGGCCTGCACGCCCAGCGCCGCGGACCACGAAGACCTGGGCGACCGCGCGTACGCCGCCGGGGCCTACGCCGACGCGCTGGCGGAGTACGAGCTGGCCCTCCGAGCCGACCCCGGCAACGCGGGACTCCACGCCAAGACCGCCGCGGCCGCGCTGCACACCGAGGACTACGCCCTGGCGGCGGCCGAGTATGTGGCGCTGGCGCGCGAGGATCGCTCGCGGGCGGCCGAGGCCGCCGAAGGGCTGGAACGGGTGATCCGCGCGGCGCTCGAGGCCAACGACCGCACCGCCGTGGCGCTGGCCCTGAGCGGCCTCCGCGAGCTGGCGCCCGAACGACCGCTGGGCCGGTTCGCGCGTCTCGCCGCCCTCGATGCGGCGGAGGCGGGGCGGAGCGCGGAGGCGCTGGCGCTCCTGCCCACCGCCGCCGCCGCCGCCCCCGACGCGAGGAGCGCGGATTCGTTGTTGTTCGTATACGCGATGACGGCGTTGCGCGCCCGGGATTGCGCCACCGCGCTCGCCGTCTTCGAGGGGTTGCTTCGCCGCAACCGCGCGCCGGAGGTGGTGGACGGGGCGCGCGAGGGTCAGGGGCTGTGCGCGCTGGTCGAGGGCCAGCTGGCGCTGGAGCGGGGCCAGCCGGCCGCGGCGGAGGGGTGGTTTCGGCAGGCGGCGGCTCCCGGCTCGAGCCCGGAGGTGATGCGCGGCGCCTTCCTCGGCCTGGGCGACGTGCTGCTGGCCCAGGGCGACCTGGCGGGGGCCCTGGGGTCGTATCAGCAGGCGCTGTCGGGCGGCGCACCCGGCGATACCATCGCCCAGCGGGCCCGGGAGAAGCTCAACGCCCTGGGGCGCGCGGAACCGCCGCCCCCCGAGCGATGACCCTCGCGCGGCGCTTGCTGGTGCCGGCCGCGCTGGCGCTCGCGGCCGCCTGCGGCCGGGGCGGCCCGGAGGTCGCTCCCCGGCCCGAGACCCTGCTGAACGAGGCGCGGCGGGAGTTCCGCCAGGGGCACTTCCGTCAGTCGCTGCTGCTGTTTCAGCGGCTGATCTTCGAGCTCCCCCCGGGCCATCCGGACCTGCCCGAAGTGCGGTATTACCTGGCGGAGTCGCACTTTCAGACCGGCGACCGGGTGCAGGCGGCCAGCGAGTTCCGGCGGGTCGCCGACCAGCATCCCGCGAGCCCCTATGCGCCGCTCGCCCTGCTACGGGCCGGAGACGCGCACCTCCGTATGTGGCGCCGGCCCGAGCTGGATCCCACTCCCGGCCAGACCGCGCTGGCCATCTACCAGGAGCTGGCGGGCCGCTACCCGGGCACCGACGCCGCCGCCCGCGCGCAGCTCCACGTGCGGCAGCTGCGCGAATGGTTCGCCGACAAGGCCTACAAGAACGGCATGTTCTACTTGCGCCGGAAGGCCTACGACTCCGCCATCATTTATTTCAAGGACGTGGTCGCCAACTACCCCGACACGCCGCGCGCGCCGGACGCGCTGTTGCGCCTGGTGGACACCTACCGCGCCATCGGCTATGGGGAGGAGCGGGAAGAGACCTGCGCCCACCTCCGCCGCTTCTACCCGCAGGCCGCCGGGCTCGCCGAGCGCTGTCCGGCTCCTTCCGGCGCCAACTGACCCCGGTGGTCGAGGCGCTCTTCGGCGGCTCGTTCGATCCGGTCCACCTGGGCCACCTGGCCGTGGCCGAAGCTGCCGCCGATGCCCTGGGAGCCGGCGGAGGCGGGGCCCGGGTGCGCTTCCTCCCGGCACGGGAGCAGCCGTTCAAGCGGGCGGCCCACGTGGCCACGCCCGAGCAGCGGGCCGAAATGCTGGAGCTGGCGGTGCAGGGGAACCCGCGCTTTGCCGTCGAGCGCATCGAGCTCACCCTGCCGCCGCCCTCCTACACCGTGGCCACGCTGCGGGCCCTGGCCCGGCGCGAGCCCGGGAACCGGTTCACGTTGTTGATGGGGGCGGATGCGGCGCATGACCTGCCGCTGTGGCACGAGGTGGACGCGCTCCCGACTCTCGCGGATGTCGTGGTCTTCGCTCGGCCCGGCGTCTCGGTGCCCCGGCTGCCGATGATCCGGCGGGTGATCGAGGTCCCGGCGCTCGACATCTCGGCCACCGGGATCCGGGCGCGGGTGGCCCGGGGGTTGTCTATTCGGTATCTGGTGCCCGACTCGGTCCGGGAGTACATCGCCGCCCACGGGTTGTATCGTTAGGAAGCTCTGTACCCGCCGCGGCGGCCGGGCCAGAGGTGCCAGAGGAGTCCGATGCTCAAGACGCTTGTCACCAAGGTGGTGGGGACGCGCTTTCAGCGCGAGCTCAAGCGGCTGCGCCCCGTCGTCGAGGCCATTCATCGCCACGAAGAGCGGCTGCGGTCGCTCCCTGACGCCGAGATCCAGGGCCAGACGGCCAAGTTTCGGGCGATCCTGGCCGAGCGGGTGGGGTCGCTCGAGGCCGAGGTCAAACGGCTGAGGCAGGCCAAGCACGACTGCCCCGACGCGGAGGAGCGTCGCCGGCTGGACGACGAGCTGGCGGGGGCCGAGCAGGCCTACGCCAAGGCGCTGCGGGCGGCCCTGGACGACCTCCTCCCCGAGGCGTTCGCCACCGTGCGGGAGGCCTGCCGGCGCCTGCTCGGCACCACCGTGACCGTGACCGGTCACGAGGTGACCTGGGACATGGTGCCCTACGACGTCCAGCTGATCGGCGGGATCGTGCTGCACCAGGGGAAGATCGCGGAGATGGCGACCGGTGAGGGGAAGACCCTGGTCGCGACGCTGCCCCTCTATCTGAACGCGCTGGCGGGGCGGGGCGTGCACCTGGTGACGGTGAACAACTACCTCGCCCGCCGGGACTCGCAGTGGATGGGGCACGTGTTCCGGTGGCTCGGTCTCACCGTCGGGTGCCTGGACGACACGCAGCCGGCCTCGCCGGAGCGGCGCGCGGCTTACCAGTGCGACATCACCTACGGTACCAACAACGAGTTCGGCTTCGACTATCTGCGCGACAACATGGTCTTCCGGCTGGAGGACCGGGTCCAGCGGGGCCATTACTACGCCATCATCGACGAGGTGGATTCCATCCTCATCGACGAGGCCCGCACGCCGCTCATCATCTCGGGCCCGGTGGGGGCGGAGTCGGACGCGAAGTACGCGCAGTACAACGCGCAGGTGGTTCAGCTGGTGCGCAAGCAGACGGCCGTGGTGAACGAGCTGATCGCCGAGGCGGAGCGGCTGCTGGAGGACGAGAAGACCCGCTACGAGGGCGCCCTGAAGCTCTACCAGGCCCAGCTGGGCATGCCCAAGAACAAGAGGCTGCTCAAACTGCTCAACGAGGAGGGGGTGAAGACCCTGGTCCAGCGGGTGGAGCTGGACCGCCTGGCGGACCGCAAGCTCCCGGCCCGCGACCAGAAGCTGCGGCACATCGAGGACGAGCTCTACTTCGTGATGGACGAGCGGGGGCACGCCGTCCACCTCACCGACCGGGGGGTCGAGGCCATGTCGCCCGACGACCCCACGCTCTTCCTGGTTCCCGACATCTCGCAGGCGGTGCACGAGATCGAGCGGGACGAGACGCTGTCGGCCGCGGAGAAGCTGGAGCGCCGGCGCGCCGTGGAGGCGGAATACGCCCAGAAGAGCGAGACCCTGCACATCATCCACAAGCTGCTCCAGGCGCACGCGCTCTACGAGAAGGACGTGGAGTACGTGGTGCAGGACGGTCAGGTGTTCATCGTGGACGAGTTCACCGGCCGGCTCATGCCGGGGCGGCGCTGGTCGGACGGTCTCCACCAGGCCGTGGAGGCCAAGGAAGGGGTGACGGTGAGGGAAGAAACCCAGACCTTCGCCACCATCACCATCCAGAACTACTTCCGGATGTACGAGAAGTTGGCCGGCATGACGGGGACGGCCGAGACCGAGGAGACCGAGTTCTACCAGATCTACGGGCTCGAGGTCATGGTGATCCCCACCAACCGGCCGGTGCGCCGGGTGGACAAACACGACCTGATCTACAAGACCCGGCGGGAGAAGTACAACGCCATCATCGAGGAGATCGAGCGCCAGCACCGGCGCGGCCTGCCGGTGCTGGTCGGCACGGTCTCGGTCGAGGTCTCGGAGACCCTCTCGCGCATGCTCAAGCGGCGGGGACTGAAGCACGAGGTCCTCAACGCCAAGTACCACCAGCGCGAAGCGGAGATCGTGGCGCAGGCGGGCCAGCCGGGCGCCATCACCATCGCCACCAACATGGCGGGGCGGGGCACCGACATCAAACTCGGTCCGGGCGTGAAGAAATGTCAGGTCTGCGGCATCCGGCCCCGCGGCGAGCGGGCCTTCGGGCAGGTCCAGGAGCAGCCCGACCTCACCCCCGAGAAGATCAAGGAGCTGGGCTGCAACGAGGATCCGCCCTGCGGCCTCGTCATCATCGGCACCGAACGCCACGAAGCCCGGCGCATCGACCGCCAGCTGCGGGGGCGCTCCGGGCGGCAGGGAGACCCGGGGCAGAGCGTGTTCTTCCTCTCGCTCGAAGACGACCTCATGCGGCTCTTCGGGTCCGACCGCATCGCCCGCTGGATGGACCGCACCGGCGCCGAGGAAGGCGAGGTGATCACGCACCCCTGGGTGACCAGCGCCATCAGTCAGGCCCAGAAGCGGGTGGAGCTCCAGAATTTTCAGGCCCGGAAACGCCTCCTCGAGTACGACGACGTGATGAACCAGCAGCGGGAAGTGATCTACTCGCTGCGGCTCTTCGCGCTCGAGGGGGGCGAAGAGCTCAAGGCCGAGGCGCTCCGCATGGTGGACGCCGCGACCGAACGACTGGTGGATACGGTGGTGGACGGCGACGCCCCCGAAACCTGGGATCGCGAACTGATCGAGACCGAGTTCCTCCAGAAGTTCCTGCTCTCGGTGCCGGGCGTCACCGATCCGGCCAAGGTCACCAACCGGAGCGAGCTCGTGCGCGCGGCGCAGGAAGCCGGCCGGGCCGCCTTCCAGGCCAAGCTCGACTACCTCAAGGAGCTGTCCGAGCGCTACGGCGCCCCGCCCAACATCGGTGAGCAGCTGCTCTCGCAACTGATGCTGTCGGTGATCGACGAGAAGTGGAAGGACCACCTCTATGACCTGGATCAGCTCCGGGCGGCCATCCAGTATCGCGCCTGGGGGCAGAAAGACCCCCTGGTCGAGTACAAGCAGGAGGCCTTCGACATGTTCAAGGGCCTCATGAGCGACCTGGAGACCACCTTCACCGAGCGGTGGCTGAAGCTCCAGATCCAGATCACCCCCGAGCCGCGCCCCGGTACCCGCACCGCCACGAGCCCCCTGGGGGGACCCCGGCGGCCGACCCCGACGACGGCTTCAAAGCCGGAGGCCGATGGGCTGGTGCGCCCGGAGACGGCCACGGGCCCCCAGCCCCCGCGCACAGCCGGCGCCCGCCCGGCCACCCCCACCCCGGTGCCCAATCCCTACGCCGGGGTGGGCCGAAACGACCCCTGCCCCTGTGGCAGCGGGAAGAAGTTCAAGCGGTGTCATGGGGCCTAGGAAAGGCCGGGAGGGCCGGGCGAACCGGCGGCCCGGAGGGCGGGGCGCGGAGGGATGCGCCCCGCCGCGTTTTCTGGACCTGTGCCCCCGCGGAGCAGTGCATCTACCATGCAGGTATGACATTACGCTTGGCCGAATGCCCTGGGCACGACCGCCCTCGGGAGCGCCTCTGGGCCGTGGGGCCCGCCGCGTTGACGGGGCAGGAGCTCCTGGCCATTCTCCTGGGGACGGGGCACGCGGGCGGTGACGCCCTGGCGGTGGCGGGCGAGCTGCTCGCGGTGGCGGACGGGTCGCTCCGGCGCCTGGCCAGCCGGCCGGGGGAGGGGCTGGCCCGGGTCCGCGGGGTAGGACGGGCCAAGGCGGCACGGGTGCTGGCCGCGCTGGAACTCGGACGTCGGTTGACGCTGGAAACCGAGCCCCCTCCCGTCCGCATCCGGGGTCCGGCGGACGTGCAGCGGTTTTACGGGCCCCGGCTTCGCGATCTCGTGGTCGAGGAGTTTCACGTGCTGGCGCTCGGGGCGCAGAGTCAGGTCGTCGGGGATCGGCTGATCACGCGGGGGATTCTCAACAGCTCGCTGGTGCATCCGCGCGAGGTGTTCCGGGCGGCCATCGCCGAGGCGGCGGCGGGGATCATCGTGGTGCACAATCACCCGAGCGGGGACCCGACCCCCTCGGCCGACGACCGGGAGGTCACCCGCCAGCTGGTGGACGCCGGGCGGGTGCTGGACCTGCCGGTGTACGATCACGTGGTGGTGGCCGGGGAGCGGTATTTGAGTTTCGCGGAGGCGGGTTTGCTGTGACCGGCGGCGTGGCGATCC
>DATLXT010000330.1:0-2234 GCA_035575475.1 Gemmatimonadales bacterium
CGGTCCATGACCCCGCCCGCCTCCGGCCCTCCCCCGACATGCATCGACGTCCCATCGCTTGGTGCGGGTGCCGCACCGGCGCCCCGACCCCGGATGATGATGATCCCATGGACATGGTCCGGCATGACGACGAACGCGTCAACCTCGACGCCGGCGAAATGGGCCGGAATGGCACGCCAGCAATCGCGCACGATTCGGCCGACCTCGGTCAGGCGCACGGACCGCCGCTCGAGCCGACCCAGCACGGGTGCGCGATGGTACGTGCAGACCGTGACGAAATAGCGTCCCGGCCCGGCATAATCGTGGTGCGGCAGGCGGATGGATCGCCGGCGCGCCGAAACGCGATGGGACACGCGATCGGAGGGGTCCATTTGCTGGGATGATGGGCAGGCCCCGCCGACCCGAGAGGAGCAGAAAACCGCGGCGGGTGCTCGAAAAACGCGTCGTCGGCGGGGCGTGAGATAGGGGCGGCGCGAAAGGTGCCTACTCGCGGGCGCGCCTCACTCCCGCCACCTCCCGCCTTCCACAAGCTCCGCCACCAGATCGGCCGCCGTCCTTCCCGCTGCTTCGGCCGCGAAGTTGATCACCAGCCGGTGGGTCAGCACCATCGGGGCCACCGTCACGAGGTCCTGGAAGTCGGGCATCGGCCGCCCATCCAGCGCCGCCCGGGCCTTGGCGCCGAGGACCAGATACTGCGAGGCGCGGGGACCCGCGCCCCAGGCGACGTACTCCCGGACAAAATCCGGGGCCTCGGCGTCCCCGGGACGCGTCATGCGCACCAGGGTCACCGCCGCCCGCACCAGCGCCCGGGCCACCGGAATCCGACGCACCAGATGCTGGAGCGCCAGCACGTCCTCGGCCGTGAGCACCGGCCGGACCTCGGCCGAGAGATCGCTGGTGGTGGCCTCCACAATGGCTTCTTCTTCGTCCTTCGAGGGATAAGCCACCCGCAGCTCGAACATGAAACGGTCGAGCTGGGCCTCGGGCAGCGGATACGTCCCTTCCTGCTCGATCGGGTTCTGGGTGGCGAGCACGAAGAACGGCGACGGCAGCGGATGGGTCTCGCCCGCCGCCGTCACCTGGTGCTCCTGCATCGCCTGGAGCAGGGCGGCCTGCGTCTTGGGCGGCGTGCGGTTCACCTCGTCGGCCAGCACGATATTCGCGAACACCGGGCCCCGCACGAAGCGGAAGCTCCGCTTGCCGGTGGCGTGGTCCTCTTCGATGATCTCGGTCCCGGTGATGTCGGACGGCATCAGGTCCGGGGTGAATTGGATGCGCGAGAACGCGAGGTCCAGGGCCTCGGCCACGGTCTGGATCATCAGGGTCTTGGCCAGGCCCGGCACCCCGACCAGCAACGCATGCCCGCCCGAGAAGATGGCGGTGAGAATGCCGTCCACGATGCCCTGCTGGCCCACGATGCGCCGCCCCACCTGGCTCACCAGATCGGCGCGCGCTCGCGCCAGCCGCTCGAGCAACTCGAGATCCCCGCGGGGCGGGGAGGGGGGGCGGGGAAGGGGGGACGGGGTGGTCGCCATCGGGGTTACGATACCATATCGTACTCCCAAGTGCCACATAAAGTTGCATGGTCGTCCGGTTGCTTGCGAAAGTTTTCACAAGCGCCTAAGTTTGGCGCGGCCTCATGAGGCGGGACCGGAAGCCGGACACGGCCCGAAGCTACGGCCAGGGCTACGCCTACTTCGCGATGGCCCTGAACTTCGCGGCCGCGATCCTGCTGTTCGGCGCGGCGGGATGGGCGGTGGACGGGTGGCTGGGGACCCGCCCCCTCTTCGCGGTCGCCGGCGCCTTCCTCGGCGGGTTCGCGGCGTTCATGCGGATCTACTATCGGGTGAAGGCCGAAACCGAGGCCCGGAAGCGCCAACAGTGAGGCCCCTGGCGGCTCTGGCCGCCCTGGGCGGCGCGCTGTGCGGCGCCGCCGCGGTGCTGGGTGGGGCCGGGGCGGTGGCGGGTGGGGCGGCGGCGGTGGCGGCTCAGCTCGGAGCGGTGGCGCTGTTGCGGCCGGCCATGCGGGCCCCCCAGCGCGAGTTCCTGATCCGCTGGCTCCTGGGAATGGCGATCCGCGTGGCGGTGCTCGCCGCGGTCGTCGCCCTGGCCGCTACGAACCGGGACCGGCTTCCGCTCGCCGAAACGACGCTCGGCTTCCTCGGCGTCCTGTTGCCGTTGCTCTTCTTGGAGACCAGGTTCTTGCGATGAGGCAGGCCCCGGACATCGGCGGG
>DATLXT010000331.1:0-6130 GCA_035575475.1 Gemmatimonadales bacterium
ACCTGGCACTAGTTAGGACTCCTAAGTAACTTCGAAGCCATGCCCCGCCCCTTCACCGGGCCCGCGGACGCCCCGGCCCCCAAACTCCGCCAGGGCCTCGCCAAGCTCAGCCTCGCCCTGCGACACGAACAATGGACCGCGGGCACCGCCCAGGGCATGACCCCCACGCAAACCCAAATCCTCACCACCCTCGCCGCCCACGAGGCGCCGCTCCGCCCGGGCACCCTCGCCCGGGAACTCGCCGTCACCGCCCCGACCATCACCGACGCGGTACGGGCGCTGGAGCGCAAAAACCTGGTCCGCCGTACCCCCGACCCCCACGACCGCCGCGCCGCCCGGCTCGCCCTCACCGCCCGCGGCCGGCGCACCGCCCGGCGCCAGGCCCAGTGGCCCGACCTCCTGCTGCAAACGCTCGACACCCTCGCACCCGAGGAGCAGGGCGTCCTGCTCCGCGCCCTGATCAAGATCATCGCCCGGCTCCAGGAGGAGCGCCGCATCTCCACCGCCCGGATGTGCGCCACCTGCACCTTCTTCCGGCCCTACGCCCACCCCGACGCCCGGCGGCCCCATCACTGCGCCTACGTGGACGCGCCGTTCGGCGACCGCGAGCTGCGACTCGACTGCCCGGACCACGCCCCGGCGGACCCAGCCGCCCGCCGGGCCCTGTGGTCCCGCTTCACCCGTGCCACCCTGGAAAGGAGTCAGCCATGATCCGCCGCCCCACGACCTTCTCGGCCCTGGTCCTCACGGCGCTGAGCACCACCCTGCTCGGCGGCCCGGCGACCCGGGACGTGCCCTACCCCGACGGCTACCGCGGCTGGACCCACGTGAAAAGCATGGTGATCGAGCCCGGACACGCCCTGGCCACGGACTTCGGCGGGATCCACCACATCTACGCCAACCCGCCCGCCCTCCGTACGCTCCAGACCGGCAAACGCACCGCTTTCCCCGACGGCTCGGTGCTGGTCTTCGACCTGCTCGCCGCCGCGAGCGGCGACCACGCCGTCACCGAGGGTGAGCGGAAATTCATCGGGGTCATGCACAAAGACGCGAAGCGCTACGCCGAGACCGGCGGGTGGGGGTTCGCAGCGTTCGCGGGAAGCACGCGCGATCCGGTGGCCATCGACGCTAAAGCCTGCTTCGCCTGCCACGAGGGAGCACGGAACAGCGATTACGTCTTCGCGGAGTGGAGACCCTAACTACAGCCCTACGGCCCATACGGCCCTACGGCCCATACGGCCATACGGCCATACGGCCATACGGCCCATACGGCCCATACGGCCATACGGCCATACGGCCAGTGGAGCTGAGGGGATTCGAACCCCTGACCTCCTGGGTGCGATCCAGGCGCTCTCCCAACTGAGCTACAGCCCCGGGTGCGGGAGGGGCCTCCAAACTAGACAGGCCACCGCCCCACCGGCAACCGCCGAAAGCTAACGCCCGGTTCCCCGGCGGGCACCGCCCGGAGGCGTGACTCCCGTCACTCGCCGCCGCCGGGAGCCCGGGTGTAGTTTAGAGGCCCCTATGCCCAAACCGGTCAGCTTCCTTCACTCGGGCACGGTGGGCGCCCCGGTGGACCGGGTGTTCGCGCTCCTCACCGACCCCAAACGCCTCCCCGACTGGCTCCCGGGGTGCCGCACCGTCGCCCCCAAGGAACAGCTCATGCGGGTGGGCGCCCGCTATCACCTGGAAATGGGCAACCGAGGGGTCCGGGTCGAGATCGAGATCGTGGACTACCAGCCCCCCCGCGCCTTCGGGTGGGTGGAACACCTGCGCCGGGCGGGGAACAAGACCTTCATCAAGCTCGACTACCAGGGCGGCGCCACCCGGGTCACCATCAAGCACGTCTGGCACCCCCAGTCGTTCCGCTCCTGGCTTTTGGGCCAGTTCTACCGGAGGCGGGACGCGCGGCGGATGTTCAACGGGACGATCCAGAACCTGAGAAAGGCGCTCCTGAAGTAAACACCATCCCCTCGAGCGACCTCACCGCCTCCCGCGCCACGTAACCCGGTTCGCCCTCACTCCCGAAACGGCACCTCCACCACCATGCCGTCTCTTGCCACCACCGTCTCGGGGAAGACTTCGCGCGCTTCCCGCACCAGGTCGTCCGCGCTGACCGAGTAGCGCGCCGATACGTGGTTCAGGACCAGCCGCCGGACCCGGGCGGCCAGCGCCACCTGCGCCGCCTCGCGGGCGGTGGAATGAAACGTCTCCCGCGCCCGCTCCTTCTCCTCCTCGCCGAAGGTCGCCTCGTGCACCAGGAGGTCCGCTCCGGTGGCCGCGTCCACCACGCTGGCGCAGGGCCGGGTGTCGCCCGTGATCACCACGGTCCGCCCCGGCCGCGCGGGACCCACGAACCCCTCGGCCGAGAGCCGCCGGCCGTCGGGCAGCTCGATGGTTTCGCCCCGATGGAGCTTCCCCCACAGCGGACCTTCCGGGACGCCCGCGGCCCGCGCCTTCTCCGGATCGAACCGGCCGAGCCGATCGTGTTCCTTCAGGACGTAGCCCACCGACCCGCCGCCGTGCTCGGTGGCGAAGACCCGGATCTCGTACGCGTCCCGCGTCCCGCCCCCCGCGTCGCGCACCACGTCTCCGGGCCGGACTTCCCGGATCTCCACGCCGAACGGCACCTTCTCGACCCCGAGCTTCAGGGCCGCCTCGAGCACCCGCTTCGCCCCCCTCGGCCCGTAGAGCACCAGCGGCTCCTCCCGCCCCTGAAGCCCCAGAGTCCGCACCAGGCCGATGACCCCCAGGAAGTGATCGGCGTGAAAGTGGGTGAAAAAGATCTCGTTCAGGGCGAAGCTCACCCCGTAGCGCATCATCTGCCGCTGGGTCCCTTCCCCGCACTCGAACAGCATGGTCTCGCCTTCGCGCTGGAGCGCGAGCGCGGACACGTTGCGCTCCACGGTGGGGCGGGCGGCGGAGGTGCCGAGGAAGGTGAGGGAGAGCACCTAGAAGACTTTGACCGTCAGATACCTCCCCGGCCGGTCACGGAGATCGGTCAAGAGCGCCGTCAGCGCCACCAGCGTGGCGTTGAGGTTGTTGTAGAGGGCGGTGTCGGTCGCGAGCCTGCCGAGCGTCCCCTCGCCGCGGCTCATCTTGCGGAGCAGGGTGTCGAGCGAGGCCGTGGCCGAGCCCAGGTGGTTGGAGAGCGTCGCCAGGTTGCTGGTGAGGGTGTCGAGCCGCACCCCGGCGCCCGAGCCCAGGATCGAGTCGATGCGCGCCATCACGCTCTCGGTGCGGCGCAGGGTGCTCGTGGTCTGCTCCACCAGCGGCCCGCTCCCCACCTGGGCCATGACGTTCAGGGCCCGCTGCATGGCCACCAGGGTGTTGCGCAGGTCGGTCCCCAGCTCGGGAGACACGAGCCCCGAGACGTTGCCCAGCAGCTCGTCGGCCCGCGCCGCCACCCCCGAGGCGAGGTCCGTGACCGTGGGCGGGTTCGAGCCCGTGATGGGCCGGCCGGGGGGGAGGAACTGCTCCTGCGACCCCGGGTTGAAGTCGATGAACTTGGCGCCGAAGAAGTCCTGGGACAGCACCGCCGCGGAGGCGTCGGTGCGGGGCCGCACGTCTCCCGCGAGCTCCAGCGTCACCACCACCCGCCCCACCCGCTCCAGCGCGACCCGGGCCACCCGGCCCTTCTTCACGCCCGACACCAGCACCGGGTCGCCCTGCTTCAGCCCCGAGACGTTGGTGAACACCACGTCCACCGTCATGTCGGGGCCGCGGATGGTGCTCCCGGTGAGCCAGATCATGCCGAAGACGAAGAGGATGACGCCCCCCAGCACCACGGCGCCGACGCCGATTTCCTGCTTGTAGGTGAGGTCCATTAGGAGGACTCGGTCTCCGCTCGGATGACCGCCATTTCGAGGTCACGTTCCAGGAACTGCTGAACCGCCGGGTCCTGGGAATGGAGGATCTCTTCCGCCGTCCCCACCGCGCGGATCTTGGCCGCCCAGAGCAACGCGATCCGGTCCGCCACCCGGAACGACCCCCGCACGTCGTGGGTCACCACCACGCTGGTGACCCCCAGCTCCTGCTGGAGCCGCTCGATCAGCGAGTCGATCACGTCGGCGTTCACCGGATCGAGCCCCGAGGTCGGCTCGTCGTAGAGCAGATACGTGGGGCGCCCCGCGATGGCGCGCGCGATCCCCACCCGCTTGCGCATCCCGCCCGACAGCTCGGCCGGCATCTTCTCGGCCACCTCGGGCTGGAGATTCACGAGCCGCAGGCACTCCTTCACCCGCTCCCGGCAGTAATCGAGGTCGCGGTACTGGTCTTCGTTCGTGATCCCCAGGCGGATGTTCTCGAATACGTTCATGGAGTCGAAGAGCGCCCCGTTCTGGAACACGTACCCGATCCGGCTCCGCAGCTCGGCCAGCTCCTTGCGCTTGAGCAGCGGCACCTGAAGCCCGTCCACCAGCACCTCCCCCGAGTCGGGCTTGATCAGCCCGATGATGTGCTTGAGCAGGACGCTCTTCCCCACCCCCGAGGGGCCCAGGAGCGCCAGGGTCTCGCCCTTGCGCACCTGGAGATTCACCCCGTCCAGCACCACGTTGTCCAGGAAGCGCTTGGAGACGTTCTTCAGCTCGATCACTCGGCCGTCCCCAGGATGAGCTTGGTGAGCACGGTGTCGAGCAGGAGTATGGTCACGCAGGCCGATACCACCGACTGCGTGGTGCTCCGCCCCACCCCTTCGGCGCCCTGCTGGGTGTGGTAGCCGATGTAGCAGGGGATGACCGTCACCGCCGCGGCGAAGGCGTAGGACTTGATGAGGGAATACCAGAGATCGAGCGGCTTGAAGAAATAGCGGGCCCCGAACTCGAAATCGGCGTAGCTGATCCCCAGCGACGAGGTGGCCGTGTAATAGCCCACCACGATGCCCGTGGCGTTCGCGGCCAGGACCAGCGCCGGGATCACCAGAATCCCCGCGATCACCCGGGGCAGGAGCAGATGGGTCACGGGCGAGCGGCCCAGACTCTCCAGGGCGTCGATCTGCTCGGTCACCCGCATGGTGCCGAGCTCCGCCGCGTAGCGGGCCCCGATCCGGCCCGCCAGAATCAGCCCGGTCAAGACCGGACCCAGCTCCAGGATCATGGACTCCACGATCACCCCGCCCGCCACGTAGAGCGGCAACTGGCCCGAGAACTGATACCCGGTCTGGAGACTGGTCACGGCCCCGGCGAACCCCGCCACCAGGAGCACGATGAAGAGCGAGCCGTAGCCGATCCCCATCGCCTGCTCGAAGGTGCGGGGCAGCCAGATGCGCCACTCGGCAAGCCCCCGGATCAGGTCGAGCACCAGAAAGCTGAACCGCCCCGCGTGCCCCAGAGAGCGCAGGCTCCAGCGGCCCACCAGGCGACGGAGATCGAGGGTGAGGGGGACGGAGGTCAAGGTTCGGCGCTACTCCGCGTTCCGCATTGGCATGTATCTTGGGTGCGCATGCCCCGTTCGTCCACCCCCCGAGCCCGTAAGCCCAAGCACGCACGAGCGTTTACGCGCCGGCTGCTGGCGTGGTTCGCGCGGGCGGGCCGCGATCTCCCCTGGCGCCGAACCCGCGACCCCTACCGGGTGCTGGTCTCCGAGGTCATGCTCCAGCAGACCCAGGTGAGCCGGGTGGTGGAGTACTACCCGCGGTTCCTGGAACGTTTTTCCAGCCTCGAAGCGCTGGCTCGCGCCCGGCCCCGAGCGGTGCGGGAGGCGTGGGAGGGGCTGGGATACTACGCCCGGGCGGCGAATCTGCACGCGCTGGCGCGCGAGGTCACGAGCCGCCACGACGGCAAGTTGCCGGGCGATCCGGAACGACTCGCGAAGCTGCCGGGCGTGGGGCGATACACCGCGGGGGCGGTAGCCAGTTTCGCCTACGAGAAGCCGGTCCCGGCGGTGGATACGAACGTGGCGCGGGTGCTCGGCAGAGTCTTTTTCGGGAGGCGGGAGGCGAGAGGCGGGAGCCGGGAGATCTGGGCGCTGGCGCGCGCCCTGGTCCCGAAAGACGGCAAGCGGGCGTGGCGGTTCAATCAGGCGCTGATGGAACTGGGGGCGCTGGTGTGCCGGGCGCGAACGCCCCAGTGCGCGGAGTGTCCGGTGAACGGGATGTGCCGGGCTTTGCAACGCCCCCCGCGGGGGCGCCCTA
>DATLXT010000332.1:0-4198 GCA_035575475.1 Gemmatimonadales bacterium
CGGAGGCGGAGGCGGCCGGTAAACAGGTTCCCCAGGTCCAGGGTGGCGCCCGCCACGACCTGCCTCGGATCGGTGACGTCCATTCCGGCGTGAACCCCAAAGCCGAAGATCCCGAGGCGCGTCCCGCCGCCCCTGTCTCCGGTGCGGGGAGGCTGAAACTCCTGGGCGAGCGCGACCGAAGCGGCCAGGAGCGGCATCGCCGCCAGGGCCAGGGCCCGGTTCACAGGCGCTCCCGCGCCGCCCGGGCGTAGTCCCAGAGGGCGTAGACGCCGATCGCCGCGGTGGCCCAGGCCAGCGGGCGGACCAGCGGCGATTCCGCGATGAAGGCGGTCAGCACCAGCAGCTGGCAGACGGTGACCGCCTTGCCGCCCGCGCGGGCCGGGAGGGCCACCGGGCGACGCAGCAGAGCGGTGCCCAGAAACCCGAGCACGGCCACGGCGTCACGCAGGAGCACCCCCGCGATCTCGAGGGGGGCGAGCAGCCCCCGCCGCGCCACCGCCACGAACGCCGAGACCATGAAGGCCTTGTCGGCCACGGGATCCAGCAGGGCGCCGATCCGGGATCCGCCGAAGCGCCGGGCCAGGAGCCCATCGAAGTAGTCCGACGCCGCGGCGGCCCCCACGATCACGAGCTGCCAGCCCGGGTGCCCGACGAACGGGAACGCCGCCGCCAGCGGAAAGCGAAGCGCCGTCAGTAGATCCGGCAGCCGGACCCACGGTTTCACTTGCCCCCCTATGGGGCGGACCGTAGCTTGCACGCGTGGACCTCAATCTGCTGAAGCAGGCGACCATCTTCCAAGATCTGGACGACGGTGAACTGGCGCGCGTCTCCGAGGTCTGCCGGGAGCAGAAGTTCACGGCCGGGCAGTACATCTTCAAGGAGGGCGAGCCCGGCAATCGCCTCTTCATCATCTCGGACGGGGAAGTCCGCATCTCCCGCACCATCCCCGGCTCGGGCGAGGAGGCGCTCACCGTGCTCAAGCCCGGCGCCTGCTTCGGCGAGATGTCCATTTTCGACCGATCCGAGCGCTCCACCGACGCCATCGCCAACACCGCCTGTACGCTGATCACCATCGCCCGACCCGACTTCGAACTGCTGCTCGATTTCAATCGTGACATCGCCTACAAGGTGCTCTGGTCGGTGGTGCGCATGTTGTCCGCCCGGCTGCGGGTGACCAACGACAACCTGCGGTCGTTCCTCGCCATGTCCATGTTCTGAGGCGCCTCGCCGAGCGCTCGCCAATGCCCCGACTCTGGCTTTCCGCCGCGGCGCTGGTCGCGGCCCTGGCCTGTTTCGACGCCGCCGGCCCGGGCCGGTCCCCGCGGCTCCTCCTCAAGCCCCTGCTGGACTCGCTTTTCGTGGGCGACACCCAGACGCCGCGCCTCACGGTCACCTACGTGAGCGCGAACGGCGACACCCAGCCGGTCGGCCCCATCGCCTGGGCGTCCGATGCCGACTCTGTGGCCACGGTGGACGCCACGGGCCGGGTGGTGGCGCGGGGGCGCGGCGCGGCGATCATCAGCGCCACCGCCAACGGCGTCACCGGCCGGGCCCTGGTGGTCGTGACCCGCCCGCTCGACGTGGCCCTGCTCCTCGACACCATGTACCTCATGCCCGGCGACACGTTCCCGGTTCCGGTGGTGGTGCGGCGAAAGAGCGGGGTGCCGCCCGAGCCCTGGTTCGAGGCCCCCGCTCAGGCCGTCTTCGCCATCGACTCCGCCACGGGCCGGGTGACCGCCAACGCCGCGGGCGGCCCCATCGCCTTCGTGGTCCACGCCGACACCGTGGCCGACACCGGCGCGGTGCAGGTGGTCGCGTTGCAGGACACCACGGGCGGCTTGGCGTACTTCACGCTGCTCGGGACCGTCATCCGCCGCCAGGGGGCCGGAGCGCGGGCCCTGAATTATCGGGCGGCGGGCGCGGCCCAGGGGTTCCAGCTCCAGACCCCGGTGGTGGCCGGCGGGGGAACGGTCGAGCGCGTGGTGCTCACCCTGCGAAGCCACGTCACCGGGCCCGGCACCTTTGCGGTGGACTCCATCTCGCCCGAGGAGGCCCTGGGCACGGGCGGGGCCGATTTCATCTGCCGGCCGCCTCGCTCCTGGGCCATCTGGTCCACCAGCCTGTTCAGCCCGCCGGTCAACGCGCTGTCGCGCCGCGGAGGCACGATCACCATCAACCAGGTGGACACCGTCACCGGGGGCCTGGCGGTGAGCGGCTGGTACCGGTTCGACGCCCAGCGCATGGATCTCTACGAAGACCCGGCCGGGCTGCTGCCCGTTCGCGGGACCTTCGTGGCCCCGCTGGTCACGAATCTCACCACCTGTCCGTGAGGTTCGAGCACGCGTTCGCCGACCTGGGCGGCGTGACGCGCGAGCGGCTCAGCGATCTCCAGGGGCTGGGCGCCCTGCTCCTCTCGGCGGCGAACGCCGCGGGGCTCGCCCCGGCGTCGCCGCCGCTCCTCAAGGCGGGCCCCAAAGGCGTCGCCGCCGCACTGCTCTGCGACGGCGGCCACGTGGCCCTGCACGCCGTGCCGGACGCGGGCCAGTGTTACGTGGACCTGGCCGGATTGGGGATCGTCGCCCCCCGGCGCGGCCTGGACATCATCATCCGGAGGCTCGGCGCCCGCGAAGTCCGCACCGACGCGCGGCGCCGAGGCCCGGTCACACACCCCCTCGATCCGGAGACCGAATGAATCGCCTCGCTCCCTATGCCGCGTTCTTCATGCGCCTGGCCGTCGGCGGTGTCTTCCTGAAGCACGGATGGGACAAATGGCAGCGGGGCATCGCCGCCACCGCGGGCTTCCTGCACGATCAGGTGGGTCTCCCCTTCGCCACGGTGCTGGCCATCGGCCTGATCGCGGTCGAAACCGTGGGCGCCGTGTGCGTGCTGCTCGGCATCATGACCCGGTTCGTCGCCATGGCCATGGCCGCGATCATGACCGTGGCGATCTTCGCCTACAAGATCCCACACGGCGCCAACATCGAGCTGGAGGCCCTGCTCCTCGCGGGGGCCGTGACCTTGGTGGCGCTGGGCGACGGCCCGCTGTCGGTGGCGGTCCGCTTCAAGAAAGGGACCTAATGCAGGATTCGCAGTAGCCCCGCTTCCGCGCTCCCCCGAATGAAGCTCTCGGGATCGGTGGCCGGGATCTCGAGGCCGTCGGCCTTCATTTGCTGAACGATCTGGGCCCAGGTCCCGACGTAGACCGCGCCCTCCGCCGTGCGCACCCGGTGGACCTCGTCCGGCGGTTCGGCGCCCACCGTTTCCCCCACCCCGCCCGCCTGGCCCCGCGAGCGCATCCCCTTCAGCTCGGTGAGCAGGGTGCCGAAGAGCTCCAGCTGGCGGGGGTCGCGGAGCCGCCCGTCCGGCCCCAGGGCCTCGATCTCGGCCAGCAAGAGGTCGTCGGGATCGGCCGGGCCCGCGATCTCGGTCAGCCGGTCCTGCCAGGGCACCAGTTCGGGATCGTCGTCCGACAGTCGGTAGACGCTGCGCTTCAGCTCGAGCAGGCGCCAGATCGCCAGCGCGTCGAAGTGGTCCTCGGGCTCGGTGCGCTCGAGGTGAAAGAGCGCGGCCTCGTACTCCCCGCGATCGTACAGCAGGTTGGCCAGGTAGATCCGCGCCTCGGCGTGAGCGGGGTCGCGCTCCAGCGCGCGGCGCAGCCAGTGCAGGGCGCCGCCCTCGTCGTTCAGCCGGTGCGCCGCGTACCCCAGGCAGGCCGCCGCTTCGGCGGACTCGGGATGCGCCGTGACCGCGAGCTCGAAGAACCGCCGGGCGTGATCGAGGACGCCCTCCCGGAACAAGGCGCGCCCGATCTGGAGCATGAGGTCGTGATCCTCGCCGAACCCCAGCGCCAGGATGCGGTCGAAGCACCCCACCGCGCGCGCCCGCTCGCCCAGCTTGAGCAGCACCTCGCCCAGTCCCGCCAGGGCGTCTTCATGATCGGGGTCGAGCCCGAGCGCCTCGTCGAACGCGCGCCGGGCCCAGGCGAACTCCTCGCGGGCCAGCCGGGCGTACCCCATCCCCACCTGGAGCTCGACGGCGTGGGGATACAGCCCGATCCCCTCCCGCAGGAGGGTGACGGCTTCGTCATACTGTCCTTCGTTGTAGAGCTGGTGTGCGCGTTCGTCGTACTCGTCGGAACTGAGGAACGGTTCCGGCATCGACCGGGGCTCCCGGGGAGGTTGGGCTATGATAAGAAAAA